>CAYXDZ010000111.1:0-8577 GCA_964463815.1 uncultured Verrucomicrobiota bacterium
ACGGCCAGCGCAAGGATTGCGCGCGGGATGAACCGGGAGGGAGGCGGGCAGGAAAGTGGCTTCATGAGTCGATCAGCGTTGGCGCAAGGCAACACCAGCCGCGCGGCCCCGGCAATCTTGAATTAGGCGTCTGCGTTGTCCCGAGGCTCGTTCGCCCGCAGAAACCGCGCGTGCAGCAAGGCCATCAACTCGTGAACGGCCAGCATCAATTCCCCGCGGCGATCCCCCGCCTCGTCGCCGTCGGCCAGCGCGATGGGTTGCCGCATGACGGCTTGATAGCGTTTCGTCAAGGGGCGGTGAGCCTGGTGATCGCCTGAAGCCGCGAGCAGGGTTCGCACCCGGGCGGCCAGCCTTTGCGCCCGGCGAATCTGGCGCAGCGCCCCGGCCTCGCTGAGTTCACCGGCCGCCACGTCCTTGAGCACGCCGCACTCGAACTGCCGGCACATGGCCGGCCGGTCCGCGTACACCGCGCAGGCACCGCTGGCCTGCAACGCGACACACGGCTGGCTGAAACCGCAGGTCTTGGCGCGTTGCCGAATCGGGATGCCCGCGGCCTTGAGCGGTTCGATGGCATCGCCCGGAGCCAGCCGGACATCGGCAAAGAGCACGCCGTTGCAGCAAAGGCCGCAGGCGAGGCAGAGACGGTGGGCGGCTGAGCCGGCAGGTTTCACGCGGCGAGCATGGCCTCAAGTGAAACCGCGCGGGAACATTTTTCGCACGCGCACTTCTCAACTGGAAAGCCTCGTGCTTGCACGGTTGAACTTTTTATCGGCTGCTTCATGCCCAACTTCCATTTCAACACACCGCCGACCGCGAAGTTCCGGCTGACAAGAACCTCGCGCAAACCGTCCATCCGGCGGATTGCCTTCCGTCCCGTTTTGTCCACGATCTGCCGCACACACGCATGAAGCATCCCGCGCGATCCCGACGGTTGCTGACTGGTCTGTCCGCGCTGGGCGGCACCTTGCTGCTGGCGTTGGCACTCACCGCCTGCCGCACCGAACCGGTGGCCGTGAGTGACGTGCCCTCAGTCCCCGGTGCGAAGTTTGTGGGCAACCAAGTCTGCTTCGACTGCCACACGAACATCAACCGCGCCTTCCTCGCCAGCCCGCACGCGCGGTTGTACGTGTCCGATCTCGGCCTGAAATCCGAGGCGGGATGCGAATCCTGTCACGGTCCAGGCAGCGAGCATGTGCGCGTCGGCGGCGGATTGGGCAGGTTCATCGTCAATCCCGGCCGCGACCCGGCCGCGTGTTTCGTCTGTCATCAGGAGATTCACTCGCAGTTCCGGCTGCCGCATCATCATCCGCTCCTGGAAGGTCAGATGAACTGCGTGCAGTGCCACGATCCGCACGGCATGGACATCCACAAACCGGCGGGCGGCCCGGCCTTCGCGCGGCAGGACCAATCCTGCGCGGAATGTCATCGCGACCAGACCAAGCCGCATGTGTTCGTGCATGAAGCGCTGCGCGAAGGCTGCGCCTCCTGTCATCAACCACACGGTTCGATCAACGACAAACTGCTGCTCGCCCGCGACAACAACCTCTGCCTGCGGTGCCACGCGCAGATCGCCAATCCCACCCTGCCGGACGGCAGCATCTCGATCGGCGGCACGTCGCACCTCGCCTATTTGACTCGCGGCACCTGCTGGTCGGCCGGCTGTCACACGGCCGTGCATGGCTCGAACGTGGACGCCAAACTGAGATACTGATGCAAGGCTCCCACCATGAAGTGGCCGTCGAAACACCGCGTCGCAGGCGGCGAGGATTGGGGGAACACGCACCAGGCAATCGGAAGGGCGACAAGCCTGTTGCCCAGTGTGGCCCCCTTCGCGCGCTGCACTTGCCTTGGTTGATTGCGTTAACGGTGTTGCTCCCTTTGGCAGCGTTCGCTGCTGACCTTGATCTCAGCGATTTACCCGCGCCCCACGCCGGGAAGGTTGAGTTTCAACGCGACATCCGGCCCATTCTGGAGAACGCCTGTTTTCGTTGTCACGGCCCGGAGCGACCTCGGAGTGGATTCCGCCTCGACAACCGCGCCTCCGCCTCGGCCGGCGGCGACTCGGGAGCGGCGATCTTTCCCGGCAACAGCGCCGACAGCCCGTTGATTCATTACGTCGCCCGGCTGGTGCGCGATATGGAGATGCCGCCCACGGGCAAGGGCGATCCCCTCAAGCCGTTTGAAATCGCGCTGCTCCGCGCCTGGATTGATCAAGGCGTAGACTACGGCGGTGCGGACCAACCGGAGCGCGCGCGGCTCGCGTTCGATCTGACCACGGGCGCGGGCTATGTCACGGTGAGCGGCGACCGCGCGCAGTTTCGTGAGCAGTCCTGGATGAACGACGGCTGGTCCAGCGGCGTGTCGGAGTTCAGCGCGTCGGGTCCGCTCAACGAGCACACCACGTTCACGCTCGATGGCCGCGTGTTGTTTGAGCAGGACGATGCCCGCCTGCGGTTTGACGTGCGGCGCAAAGATTGGGGCGGCTTCGCGGGTGGCGTGGAAACGCGTCGCCGGTGGTACGATGACAGCGGCGGTTATCATCCGAGTTTCACGCCACCGCAGTTTGCCTCGGGTGAGGAACTGGCGCTCGATTTTGGGCGCGCATGGTTTGATTTATACCTCGACCGCTCGGGCTGGCCGGAAGCGCGGCTCGGCTACGAGCTTCAGTTCCGCGACGGCACCGAATCCTCCACCCGCTGGGGCACGGTGACGACGCCCACGCGCAATCTTTATCCCAACTTCCGCGATGTGGATGAGCACACGCACATCTTGAAGTTTGATGTCGCGCAGGACTTCGCCGGCTGGCGGGTCGCGGACAGCTTGCGCGTGGAGTGGCACGATCAGGACAACCGGCGCGTCCTGGTGACGGCTTTTAACACCGCCAAACCGGGACCGGAAAAGTACACCGAAGTCCGAGAGGGCTACACGCACACGCAAGGCGCGAATTCGTTGACGGTGGAAAAATCGGTGCGCGAGTGGCTTGGTATTCATGCGGGTTACTTGTATTCGTGGCTGGACGGTGCGGCCACGTTTGATCAGGCGAGTTTTCTCACAGACAACGCCGCGTTGCCACCGGCGGCGGGCTTCACAACCTTCGGTGTGTTTGCCGATCGCTTTTACACGGCCAACCGCATCCTCCTCGACCGTCATGCCCATGTCGGCAGTTTGGGCGCACGCCTCGGGCCGTGGGATGAAATGGTGTTCTATGGCGGCGTGCAGGGCGACTGGTCGCGGCAAACGGGCTTTGCTGACATGGCGCAACGCATCGGCAGTCCGACCGCCAACTTGTTTCCCGTGCTCTCCTGGTCGGAGATCGACCGGCAACTGCTGGAAGAGCGCGCCGGTCTGCGCTTCACCGGGCTGCCCTACTCGACAATTTACGCCGAAGGCCGCTGGCAGCAGGAGGAAGTAACCCAGTACGAGAACCAGACCGTGCTCGGCTTTCCGAGTCTGGATCGCGGCACCGAGGCGGACGCGAACCAGGAGCAATACCGGTTTGGCTTCAGCACTTCGCCCTGGCAACGGCTTCTGCTGGCGGCTCATTACCAGCAGGCCAAACGCGTCAGCGACTACGCGGCCACGCCGGACGACGCCTCGGCCGGACCACAGGGGTTTGGTTATCCCAACTTCATCACCGGCCGGCGGATCGACAGCGACACGGTCGAAGGCAGCCTCACCACGCGGCTCACGCCCCGCTTGAAATCACGCTTCAAATATCAATTCACGCGGGCGGACTACGCAACGCGTCACCAGGCGTTGTTCAACGGCACACCCGGCGGAGTCCTCACCGCCGGGGAGCAGGATGCCCACAGCGTCACCGCCGGATTGAACTGGCAGCCGGGGAGCCGGATCGGGCTCGACGTGGCGGGAACGTTCGCGGAAACCAAACTGACCACCTTCGCCAACAATGCTCCCAGCGTGGTGCCGTACGCCGGTGAAGTGTGGAGTATGAACGCCTCCGTGAACTGGTCCGTGGATGAGCAAACTCGGATCAATGCTCTCTATGTCTGGTCGTGGGCAGATTACCGGCAGGAGAACTTCGCCGCCGGCCTGCCCTTGGGCATTGAGTATCGTTGGCATCAGTTGCGCACAACTCTGACCCGTCAGCTCAACGAACAGCTTGCGGTCAACTTGCTCTACTTCCTCCAAACCTACGACGAGCCAAGCAGTGGTGGCTTCGACGACTACACCGCGCATGGCGTGTTTGCCAGTTTGACCTGGCACTGGCGGGAGTGACGACCGTTGCGGTGCGGTGATCGTTGCGTGAAAGGCGCACGCGGGGTCGAAAAACTTGCGCAATGCCGTCAGGTTTTTATGGGCAGGGCGAACATCCGATGGTAACCGAGAGCAGTGATGCCCGGATCATCCCGCCACATACACCCCGGTTGTTGGCCTTCGCGGCCGGATGCCGGGGGCCCGTGCGGCGTGAGTCTCGATCCCCGGGCAGCATCGCTGAAGTTGTTCCCCACACGTCGGACCGACCAGTGGCGTGGCAGCCTGATGGTCGTCATCGTGGCGGTCTGTTTGTTTGGCGAGGCTTGGGCGCAGGCGGATTTCCCTTATGCGGTGCGTCACTGGGGAACTGATCAAGGACTGCCTCCCGGACCCGGCGCGAGCGTTTTGCAGACCCGCGATGGTTACATCTGGCTCGGCATGGAGGAAGGGTTGGCCCGTCTGGGAGGAGGCGTCGCCACCGTTTTTGATTCCTTCAACACTCCGGAAATGAAGGGCAACCCGGTGGGGAGCCTGTTCGAGGACCGGGAGGGCAACCTCTGGGCCGGCAACGGCAAGTGGGGCTTGCTGCGGGTGACCGGCGGCCAGTTCAAGCGGTATGGAAGCGAATCCGGTCTGGCCAACGAAACAGTCTCCGCCATTGCGCAGGATCGGCAGGGCACCTTGTGGGTCGGCACGGACGGCGGTGGACTGTTCCGGCGCGAGGGAGAAAGATTCTCGGCGGTGACCTTCCACGAACCGGCTTCGCACTTGTTCGTCAAAGCCCTCGCCTGCACTCCGGATGGGGCGGTTTGGGTGGCTTACGATGATGCGGTGCGGCGACTGGAAGGCGGCACCAGCCGACTCTTTGGCACCGATGTGCTCAGGACACCCGGCATTGAGAGCCTCCACACCGACCGGCGGGGTCGCCTGTGGGTCGGCGGTCTGGGCTTTCTGGCCCGCGAAGCGGCGGGCGAGTTCCACCCCGTTCCTTGGAACGCAGGCCGGGGCAGGGTCAACAGCATGGCCAGCGATCCGGCCGGCAATCTGTGGCTGGGGACGCCCCACGGTCTGGTGCGGTTGGGGGAAACGGAGGCGCGGGTGTTCAACACTGCGAACGGCCTCGCCGGCAATCTGGTCACCGGCGTAATCGTGGATCGCGAGGGCAGCGTCTGGGTAAGTAACAACGCCAGCGGCGTGGATCAGTTGAAGCCCTCCCGGTTCGAGGTCGTGGGCACTGGCCAGGGGCTGAGCCATCCGTCGGTCACTTCTCTCATGGAAGATTCCAATGGGGCCGTGTGGATCGCGACGGAGGAAGGTGTGAACCGATTTGCCGGCGGAGCCGTTGACGTTTTCAAGCAGGAGCAGGGACTTTCGTGGAACATGGTGTTCACGCTCGCCGAAGGCGGGGACGGCACGATCTGGGCCGGTACCTGGAAGGGGCTCAACCGGTTTGAAGACGGCGCGTTCAAGCAATTTGATCCAGTTGCCGGCTATCCGAGCGGCACCACCTGGTGTTCTTATCAGGATCCCGACGGAACGCTGTGGTTCGGCACGCCGCGCGGACTGGCGTCGTATCGTGACGGGGAGTTCCGAACCTGGAATCACGAAAACTCCGGGCTCTCGCACGACGATGTTCGCTGCATTCTGCGGGACCGTGAAGGGACTCTCTGGGTGGGAACTTCCTACGGCTTGAACCGGCTCCGGGGTGACCGTTTTCAAAGCTTCTTCGAGGCTGCGAAAGACCAGCCGTTCAACGTGGTGCTTTCGTTGCATGAAGATGCGGACGGCGGCCTCTGGTTTGGCACCCAGGGTGACGGATTGTTCCTGCATCGTGATGGGAAATTTTTTCGCTTCACCACCGCCGAAGGGCTGTACGACAACCTGGCCTTTGCCATCCTCGAGGACGATTCCGGGTATCTCTGGCTGACGAGCAATCGCGGTCTGTTCCGCGTACGCCGCGCGCAGTTGGAAGAGGTTGCGTGGGGTGGCCGCGAGCGGGTGGCGGGGCGTGTGTTCACCCAGGCCGACGGCCTGCCAACGGCGGCCTTCAACGGCACCGTTCAACCCGCCGCGTGGAAGGCGCGGGATGGCCGGCTGTGGTTTGCCACGCTGGCCGGGGCCGTGGCCGTCGCACCGGGCCGGATGTTCACCAACCGGGTGCCACCCGCCGTGAGCATTGAAGCCGTCGAGGTGGACGGGCGACGCGGGTCGATCGTGGACGGATCGCTGATAGTGCCGCCCGGCGGCGAGCGGCTGGCGTTTTCCTACGCCGTGCTCAGTTACGTCTCACCCGACGCCCTGCAATCCCGTTACCGGCTGGACGGCTTTGACCGGCAGTGGATCACCAACGCGGGGCGGCACGAGGTGCAATACACGGCGCTGCGCCCGGGTGCTTATACGTTCCGGGTGGCCGCCGCAAATGGTGATGGCGTATGGAACGAGAAAGGGGTTTCACTGGCGGTCCTCGTGCCGCCCTTCCTCTGGCAGAAAGCATCGTTTCAGACCAACGCAGGCGTTGTTCTGCTCGGGATTCTCCTGGGAGCGGACCAGACCCTGAAGGCCCGCCACCACCGGCTGACGCTCGAAGCCATCGAACGCCGGCACGCGCTCGAGCGCGAGCGGATGCGAATTGCCAGCGATCTGCACGATGACGTGGGCAGCAACCTCGGCAGCATCGCATTGCTCAGTCGGGAGGTGGAGCGTCGATCCACCGGTGACGCGGTATTGACCGAGGATCTTTCCGAAATCTGCCGGCTGGCTCAGGAAACTTCCGAGTCGATGCGCGACATCGTCTGGTTCATCAATCCGGACGAGGACACGGTCGAGAAGATGTTGCTCCGCATGAAGGATGTCGCCGCCAACCTGCTGGGGGGCATTCCCTGCCACTTCGAAGCCACCGAACTGGCGGCGCATACCCGGTTGAGTCCGCAGTTCAAGCGGCAGTTCTTCCTGATCTACAAGGAATCGCTGCACAATGTCTGCAAACACGCGGGCGCGGCGAAGGTCGTGATCCGGTTGTGGACGGAAACCGGCCGGTTGTGGCTCGAGATTCAGGACGATGGCGTAGGGTTCGCGGCAGCAAAGCCGGGGCACGGGCATGGGCTGGCCAGCATGCGGCGGCGCGCGGCGGAGAGCGGTTGGGCGCTGGAGATCAGCAGTGAGCCGGGGCGCGGCACCCGGATTCGCCTGGCGGCGGATTTGCAGTAAGCCGCTTCGTCCCGCGTTTGCGGGATGACGCGTCACGGCCGAAACGCTAGGCTGCTTTCACTTCATGACCGCAACCGCCACGCAAACCTCGATCTGGCTGATCGAAGACAATTCCGCCTATCGCCGGACCGTCGGCCGACTGATCGACCGGCTGGCGGGCTTTCGGTGCGCGCGGTTGTTCACCAATTGCGAAGATGCGCTGGCGGTCATCATCGAGGGAGGCGCACCACCGGACATCATCCTGCTCGATGTCGGCCTGCCGGGCATGAGCGGCCTGGAGGGCATCCGTCATTTCAAAGAACGCGCGCCGGCTGCTCATATCATCGTGCTCACCGTGTTTGATGATCGGGAAAAAATCTTCAACGCCATCTGCGCGGGTGCCTCGGGTTATCTGCTCAAGACGGCCACGGAGGAACGGATCGGCGAGGCATTGCGCGAAGTGCTGAACGGCGGCGCGCCCATGACCGCCAGCATCGCGCAAAAGGTGCTCGAGCGCTTCTCGCAACTGGCCGTGCCCCGGGGCGAATACGGACTCACCACCCGCGAGCGCGAGATTCTCGAATTGATGGTCGAGGGCCTGATCAAGAAGGAGATCGCGGATCGCCTCTCCCTCAGCTACCACACGGTGGACACCCATCTGCGGAACATTTACTCGAAGCTCCAGGTCCACAACCGCAGCGAAGCCGTCGGCAAGGCCGTCAAGGAACGGCTGGTTTGAAGCTGGTTGCTCATCCCGCGTACGCGTGACTGGCGGGGCGTTTGGTCCGGGTGCTAAATGACCGGGCGATGAAGTCCGTGTCCAACGCCATCCCTTCCCGTTTGTTCGCGCCGTTTGCAGTCACCGCCGCCAGCCTTCTGGTGTGCCCGTCACGGTGCCTCGTCAACCCAATTGGAGATTCACCAACCACACGCACTATCGAATCATGAAAACCCCGTCTGGCATCTCGTTGGTTGCCGTCCTGGTCGCCGCCGCAATCTTCAGTCCCTCCCCGGCCCGCGCTCAACTGCCGGTCAGTTCCGACCTGGCCGCCACGGCCGTCGAGACGCCGGCCGGGCCGCAGTTTAGCATCGTCTTTTCCGACGGCGGCACCGGGGCGACGGATTACCTGCTTGAACGCACACCCGAAGTGGGCGAAGGCGCGTCATGGACGGTGG
>CAYXDZ010000111.1:8587-9439 GCA_964463815.1 uncultured Verrucomicrobiota bacterium
TCCGCGCGGCCACGCAGCGGCCGCTGACGTTCGGCGCGTATCGCGTCGTCGCTTACAACGGGGGGGACGCGCTCACCGCGCAGTTCGCCTCGCCGACGGTCGAACTGGAGGAAGGCGCGGGGAGTTACAATCTGCTCGTGACGTTCAGCCGACCGTTCACCGGCACGTTGAATTACTCGGTCGAGGGACCGGCCGGTGGTTCGGTGGGACCGCTTTCCGGCAGCGTCACGGTGAACAACGCCACCACGGCGAAGATCGCATTACAACTGGGCGACAACCTGACCGTCGATGAACTGTCCTTCCTGTCGCTCATCATCAACGCGGGCGGCGGGCTTGGCGCGGGACCGAACAGCCAGGCGCTCATCACCATCCGCGATAACGACGCCTTGTGGGATGGCGGCTTCGTCGGCGACGGCCTCGAATTCGCCTTCAAGTATCGCCGGACCCGCAATGGAGGCGTTCAGCAGGCGACCTTGATCAGCAACGGCAACGGCTTGATCCCAGCCGGCGAATACCCCGCACAATTCAATGGGTTTGGCCAACCGTTTCCCGCAACCATCAACATCAGCCTCTCGGCGGCCGCATCCGCGCTGAGCCTTGCTTCCACCGTGTCGCTCGTCATGGAAGTGCAACCCGGTGTCGGCGACGACGTGCTCACCGAGGACGAAGTGCAGGGCAGCGCCACACTGACGATCAGCTACACCGGCAAGGCGCACCTGAATTCCATCCGCAACGGACGCTTCATCCTCCAGCGTCCGCCGCCCGCGCCTTCCAACTCCGAGGTCGAACTCGTGAACAACCCTTGAAGCACGCGCGATCATGAAACT
Source organism: uncultured Verrucomicrobiota bacterium (assembly GCA_964463815.1). Classification (GTDB taxonomy): domain Bacteria; phylum Verrucomicrobiota; class Verrucomicrobiia; order Limisphaerales; family RI-55; genus RI-55. Next base: position 9,415 of record CAYXDZ010000111.1, read on the forward strand.
CCTCCCATTCTCCCTCATGAACACC
>CAYXDZ010000112.1:0-9331 GCA_964463815.1 uncultured Verrucomicrobiota bacterium
CGCAAATTTCTCCAAACCACCGGTGCCGTCGCCGCTCTCGCCACCCTTCCCGGCGCATTGACTGCCGCCCCCGCGACCGGTCGCAAGATGACGATCGCGCTGACGCCGGGCAGCATCGGGGTCAATGTGGGCAGTCAGCAGGAACTCAACGAGCTGGCTCACCGGCACAAGTTTGAATCGGTCGAGCCGCGCGGCGATGAGCTGGCCGGGATGTCGCCCGCCCAGCTTGAGGCCACACTGGCGGATCTCCGGGCGAAGCAATTGGTCTGGGCGGCGGCGGGTCTGCCGGTCGATTTTCGGCGCGACGACGCGGCGTTTCGCGAGGGCCTGGGGAAGCTGCCGCGCATTGCCGCCGGTTTGCAGAAAGCCGGGGTCACGCGCATGGGCACCTGGCTTTCGCCCAGTGACGATGCGCTGACGTACCGGCGGAATTTTCAGCAGCACGCGACGCGTTTGCGCGAAGTGGCGACAGTGCTCAAGGACCACGGTTTGCGACTGGGCCTCGAATATGTCGGCACGCAGTTGCTGCTGGTGGGGCGGCGTTATCCGTTTGTTCACACCCTGGCCGAGACGCGCGAGTTGATCGCCGAGATTGGCACCGGCAACGTCGGTCTGGTGCTTGACACCTGGCACTGGTGGACGGCCGGCGATACCGAGGCCGATTTGCTGACGTTAAAGAATGAGGACATCGTGAGCGTGGACTTGAACGACGCGCCGGTCGGCATTCCGAAGGAGCGGCAGCGTGACAACCAGCGCGAACTTCCCGCCGCCACGGGCGTGATTGACACCGCCGCTTTTGTCACGGCCTTGCACCGCATCGGCTATGATGGCCCGGTGCGGCCCGAGCCGTTCAACCGGGCGGTGAACGAGCTGGAAAACGAACCTGCGTGTGCTGCCGCGAGCGCGGCTTTACACAAGGCGCTGGGGATGATTCGGGCTTGAACCTGCCCCGCCATTGCCGCCCACAGTCCCCGCCCAAAAGATGAATTCAGAGTCCGTCGAATCCTCCCCTGCCGGTGCCCGCCTGGCGCACATGCGCAATGACTATCTCCAGGGCGAACTGGACGAGCGGAACATGCCGGACGATCCGTTCGTGCAGTTCGAGGGCTGGTTTCAGGAGGCGTGCTCGGCGGGCGTAATCGAGCCGAACGCCATCAGCCTGGCCACCGCCAGTCCCACCGGACAGACCACCCTGCGCACGGTCTTGTGCAAGGGCTACGACCGGGACGGATTTCTGTTTTTCACCAACCTCGAAAGCACCAAGGCGACGCAGATTGCGGCGAATCCCAACGTCTCGCTGTTGTTCCCCTGGTTGAAGCTGGAGCGGCAGGTGATCGTGAACGGCTCGGCGGAACGGCTGAGCGCGGGCGAGGTGCTCAAGTATTTCATCACGCGGCCGTTCAAGAGCCGGGTCGCCGCGTGGATCTCGAAGCAAAGCAGCGTGATCACCACGCGCAAGCTGCTGGAGATGAAGTTTGCCGAGATGGAACACAAATACGCGAATGGCGAAGTGCCGCTGCCGTCCTTCTGGGGCGGGTTCCGCGTCCGGCCGCGCACGATCGAGTTCTGGCAGGGACGGGCAAGCCGCTTGCACGACCGGATGCTCTACACCCGCGGTGCGGACGGAGCCTGGAAGATCGAGCGGCTGGCTCCGTGAATCAGAGCCAGGCGGTTTCACTCAGCCCGCCAGCCGAAGTTTGCTGAACGAGGCAGGGCGCACCGCTCTGAGTGCGCCGCGGAAATTTGCCGTACTGAAGCGTGAGCCCTCAATTCCCGTGGTCTCTCAACCTGCTCCAGCCTTGCCGGCCGGCGCGGATCGACGGTGGTCCCTACCGTTAAAACTCGTCCCACGAAGCGAGCACAAACAAGCCTTCAGTGTCAGTTCTGCCCAAGGCTTCGTCATAGTGGAAGTTGAAGTGGCCGTTCATGGACACGGTGCGCGAGACACTGGCACCCACGAAGTCGTAGGGGGTGCTGCCGCCACCGCCCAAGCTCAAGTGCGCCTGCGGCGCGTAGATAGTGCCGGTGAAGGCGGCGTTGCCACTGAAGCTCACACTGGTATTGCTGGGCAGACCGTAATATGAAAAACGGCTGGCGCTGGTGTTGTTATTCACGACTCCATTGCCGCCGATCGCAGTGGTGGAACCTGCGACGTAGATTTTGAGACTCGCGTTGGTGGCGATGATGATCGACGCAGTGCCGCCAATTTTGACGCCGCCGGTCACGTAGAGACTGACGTTTCCAGTGACCATGACCTGACTGCTGCCGCTCAAGCTGAGTGAGGACATCGAATACTGAGTGTCCGTGCCACTCAAGACGTAGTCGTAAGTGGTACCATCCACAATACCGGGGCCCGGCGGCAGTCCCACCGGGTAAGGCGCAAGGACTTCTTGAAAATTAACATTCATGTCGTCCGTGGCATATCCGGGCTGGATACCGGTATTGCTGGCGTGCCAAGCCAGGTCGCCCACCGTGCCATTGCTTTTGATCTCCACATCCCCGCCTGGACCGGTCGAAACCCGGCCCATGACGTCGGCATTGCCGATCTGGAGCAAGCCGCCATTGGTGGCGATATCACCATTGGCTTTGTTCCGGCTGGCGTCGTAGCGACCGGCGTTGCTGTAATTTGGATCCGTGCTGTCGAAACTGTCGGAGCGCACATTATTGCCATTCAGATCAATCACTCCATCAGCAGCCATGGCCTTGGTGAATCGGGAAGTTCGTTCGGTGGTGGCTCGCACACGCCGGGACACATACTCGCCGGTGGCCAGTGGAATGGGGGAGAAGCCCTCCGCCTCGATCACAGGTTTGGCGGCGGTGGAGACTTTCACCACGTAGTGTTCATCACCGAGGACATGCTTCTTAACGTAGTTGGTTCCAACCAGCGTCCAGGAGTTCGCAGAAAAAGAAGTTGCACTGGTGCTCTTGTTGATCTGCCCCAAGGCCTCTTCGATGCCCGCCTCCAGCACCGGGATCGCCCGGTTCCAGGCTTGGGATCGCGCCACCGAATAGTTCTGGGTGCTGACCATGCGGAGATAACTGGCCAGGCCCAGGCCGAGAATGGCGGTGGTGATCAAGGTGACAAAGAGCACGGTGCCGCGCTCGGACGGTGAATGAGGGGATACGACTTTCATAAGCTGCCTACTGTTTGCGAATGACGACTTTGGCGGTCTGCACATTCTCCGTGTTCATGGTGTTGCCGAGAATCTTGCGCGAGCACGTCCAGGTCACGTTGATCAATTTCGCCGTTGCGGCCGACGCGGTGGGGTACTGATCATAGGTGCCGTTGATCGGGTTGCGCTGGAAAATCGCAAAGTTCAGGTTGTCGCACTCGGTCAAGAGCACTTCGGTGTCGGTGCCCTTGATACGCGAGAGCGTCCGGTCGGTGGGCGAATAGACGTACTGCAGGCTGCCACCGTCGGCGTCCTCAAAGGTCAGGCTGGTCGAAGTACTGGCTGTGAGCCGGTTCACCTGACGGACATCCTTGGTGAGCCGGTCCAGCGCATGGCGGCTCTTGGCGTCCAAGTCGGTATAGTTCGCCAGGCCGGCGAAACTCCGGCCCCCATAGATGCCCAGCACCGCCACGGCGAGGAGGAGGATGGAGGCGACCGCCAGGGCCACCATGATCTCGACCAGCGACATCGCCGACCGGCGCTTAGTAGATGTAATTTTGCAATCCATGCTTGGTGACGTAGGTGTTCATGGTGCGGGTGTGCGTGCGGCCCCCGGAAGTCCAGCTCAAGCTGACGCTGATCCGGCGCAGGTCGGTGCTGTAAGTCCGGCCGCTCGGTCCGGCGGAAATGGTCATCGTTCCCTGGTAGCTCAATCCGCCGTCGCCGTCCGTGGGCTTGTACTTTTCGGTGAACGTGGCGGGAATGAAGTTCGCCGTGTTGAGCTGGTGCCAGGAGTAAAGGCGGATGGTTTCCATCTTCTCGACCATGATCTGGGTGGCGCGGAGGTTCTCGCGGGCATGGCCGATGATTGAAAAGCCTTGGGAAATGCCGGCATAGACCGAGAAGAACGTGATGCCGAAAATGGCCATCGCCACCAAGGCTTCGATCAACGTCACCCCGGCCTGGTGACGGCGGGGTCGAGATGGTGTCTGTGCTAATCTCATGGCGCGGCTGGCTTGGATGAAGCCTGCGGCCTCCTAGCAACCCGCCTTCCCGAAACCAGAATCGCTACCGACTGAAGCCGAGTTAAAACAAAACAACCCGCTGTGAATCAGCGGGTTGGGCACGAACTATGACGCGAAACCTATTTTGGCCCTGATTTAATAGGGCCACTTGGCTGTGCTTGGTGCTGGGCGTAGAAAACGGCTGCCTGGGATCGCCGGGTGAAGTTCAGTTTCTCCATCAAGTTGCTCAGATAATTCTTCACCGTCTTGTCGCTCAGCTTCAGTTCCGCACCGATTTCCTTGTTGGTCTTGCCTTCTGCCACCAGCGCGATGACCCGGCGCTCCTGGGGGGAAAGCAGGTCCAAAGAGGGTTTGTTATCGCCGCTTTTGCCTTCGCGCACCCGGTCGATGACCTTGCGGGTCACCGCCGGATCAAGGATCGACTTGCCTTCCAGCACCTCCTGAATCGAGCGGACCAGGAAGTCGGCATTGATCTCTTTCAGGAGGTAACCTTCGGCCCCGGCCTCGATTGCATCCATCACCATGTCATCCGTGTAATAGGAAGTGAGCATCAAAACGCGGAGGCCGCGATGTGCTTTGCGCAACTGCCGGCAGACCTCGAGGCCTGAGCCGTCCGGCAGGCGGATGTCCAGGAGCACGACATCCGGCTTGGATTGGGACACAACCTCCAAGGCCTCGGCGGCGGTGGCGGCCTCGCCGACGACTTGAATCCGCGGGAAACCCTCCAAGAGGGTCTTCAATCCGACGCGGACCATCTGATGATCGTCCACCAGGACCACCCGAATGGGTTGGGAAATTTCAGCGCTCATATACGTCAAGCTTTGGGCAGGATCACCGACACGCGAGTTCCGGAACCAGGCGAAGTAACCAATTGCAACTGGACCCCCAAGTTCCTAGCGCGTGAGCGCATGTTCTGCAAGCCCTGTGACGGGGGAGCGACCTTGCCGGGGTCGAAGCCGGTGCCGTCATCGGCAATCTCCACCCGGTAGCCTTCCGGCATCTGCCGCAAACTGATCTCGACCCGGCGGGCGTTGCCGTGCCGCAAACTGTTTGAGAGCGCCTCCTTGCAGATGTGAAACAACTCGGTGGCCTCCTGCGAAGTCAGCGCCTCCGCCGCGCGGGTTTCGATCTCCAGCGAAATCCGGCCGGCGGCCTCGTCGCCCAGGCTCAGCAGTACGGACTTCAAGGCGGTCTTCAACTCCCGGCCCTGAATCGACGCCGGTTCGAGGCCGGTCAGGAATCCGCGCACGTCCCGGATGACGTGGTTCAACACCTCGCTCGTGGTGGCGAGTTTTTCACCGGCCGTTTCCGGGGCCGTCGCCGTCAGCCGGCGGCATTCCTCGATGCGCATGCCGACCGCGTAGATCGACTGGATGACGCCGTCGTGGAGATCCCGCGCAATGCGCGCCTGTTCGCTTTCGGCGCGGGCCAGTTGCACGCGATTAAAGGCCAGCGTTGCTTCCAACTCGTCCAACAATTCTTTCTGCCGGCGGTGCTGCCACCACCAGGCACCCACCGCCGCCGCCAGCAGCAACAGCCAGATTGCCTCGCGCCAACCGGGTGGCTGGACATGCTCCTCGGGCGGGGCAAGCCAGCGCACGGCTGAACCGTCCGGCAGCCAGAGGCCGGGGCGAAAGGAAGCGGACCACCGGGCAAAACTCTCCGGGAGATAGGTGCCGGTCAGCTCATACTCCGCTCCTGTCTGCCATTCATTCGTGCCAGCCGCGTCACGAAAGCGCGCCGTCACGAGTTGCGAGCCCAGTTGCAACACCAGTTCCCCGGCATTCGCCGCCGCAGGCGCGCTGCCCGCCAACCGCGCGCGAATACGGACCAGTTCGCCCGGCAGGCACTCGTTCAATTCACCGAAGCTGTCGATGGCCTTCGGAGTCACCCCGGCTTTGCCGCCCGTCACGCGCCAGCGCGCCTGGGTGAGGCGCACTTGTGGACCATGCCCCGAAATGAATCCACTGGCCTCAATCTCCTGCCCGGCATTCAAGATGTTGGTGTCCTTGCCCGCGATGACCAGGCTGGTGTCGCCATCCCGCAGCGCCAGCCAATGTCCCGGCCGGTGAAACGTCACCACCCCGCGCACGCGGTGCAGATGCTCCTGGCGGCCGCCGGGCGCCCACCCGGCGAGCTTGTTTGCCGACACGAGCGGAGCCGCAAACGGATCCGCGCCGGCCGGCTCCAGAACCTCGAGGTGCTCGGGACCGGGTGAGTAGAGCGTGAAGACGGGCTCATCCCCGGTCGCCGAGTGGATGCGTCCGACCACCCCGCGCGCCCTCACTCGGGCATCCAGCAGACTGTTGGTGGGCATGTGATCGAAACCTTGCAACCGCACCTTGACCGCGCGGTCGCCATCGTGGACCTGCAACACGCGATGCAACCACTCGGGGCCGTCCCAACGCACCACCCCGTTGATCTCGACCCACTGGCTGTCGAGCGCTCCCGAAAGCACCCGTTCCATGGACACCAACTGAGGCGCGGGCAGTTCCGTCCGTTCACCGGGTATCAGTTCGGCGGCCAGCAGTATCGGCGCGTAGAGTCCGGTTCCCGCCTTTCCCTTGACCGTCAATCTCTGCCCCGCGCGGAGGCGGCCAAACGACTCCCCGGTTTGGACGAAGATTCCGGCGGTGCCATCGTGGAAAAAAAGCATCTGCGCGGTCGGTTCGGCGAAGGTCACGACACCTTCGATGGTCAAGGGCGGCAACTCGGCGAGCAGTTCACGGCTGGTGGCGAGCACCTCGCGATTGGAGCGCAGCACGACTTTCGGATTCTCCGCCGCCGTCGCCGCTTGACCAAAGCCCGCCAGGATAAGGAATGCCACCAACCACCCGGCGTGGCACTTGGAGGAAGCTGTGGAATCCCCGGCCCGCGAACCCGTCGGCCGCACATCGGTGCAGTTGCTTGATGGGGCCGCGCGCAGTCGCATGACGGTAGCAAAGCAGCAAGTCCAGCCTCCGGTCAACGCTCGGGGCCGGTACGAGCTACCGGCCATTCGTTTGCGGAACCGGTGCTCCCACACCCGGCGGCACCCTCATTCGCGGGCCGAGGCGGAAGTATTGCCACACCGCTTCCAACTGCCGCCGCGCATCGCCCTCGAGCACATTGCCCAACGGACTCCGCCCCGACTCGTCGAAGAACACGGGCATCTTGGTGGTCGGGTCCACGGCCAGTGGATCGCGCATCCAGCGCAGGAAGTAGTCGTGCTGGATCCGGTCGAACGTCCACGCGAAGTTGACGCCCGCGCTCTCGGAGATCTGGGGTGCCGCCGACTTGCCGACCGCATGGCAGGTGATGCACGAGAAGCCCCCGTCCGCCTGCACCAGCTTGAATCCAATCGCGGCCAGCCCCTCATCAAGCGGTGCCGGTTCCGGCGGCGTGTTCGCCGGGAAGCCGTGAACGTTGGCCAGTCCACGGGCGATTCCTTCCGCGCGCGTCGCGAAGCCCGGCATGCGCGCCGCGAGCCACGGACGCGGCTTGTCCGGGATCAATCCCGCAATGAACTTCGCGCCATACTCGGGCTTGATTTTTCCGCCGAGCACGTCGAGCCGCGGCACGAGGTCGAGCTGCCGGTCGTGGCAGCCCGCGCAGTTCAAGTTCTTCACCTGACGCGCAGCGAACTCCGCATCAACGTGCCTTTTCAGTGAATCGAAACCCCCTTCCGCAAACTCGCGAATGGCCCGGCGGTCGGCGTCGCTGAACGCGTAATGCGGCACCCGCGTGCCGGCGAGCGGTTGCGGCGCGAGGCACCCGCCGTCCCACAACTTCAATTCACCGAGCGGCCGGGTCGTGAAGTGATTCTCCAAGTCCAGCGCGTGGCAGTTCAGGCAGCCGGTCGTCTGCACCAAATCGCGACCCTTGGGTGCCAGTTCCGGTCGCGGCGATTCGCCTTCCACCGGCTTTGAATTCGCGATCAGAAACGCGGCGATGCGCCGTGCCTCGGAGTCGTTTAAGCGGAAGTCTGGCATGCGGGTCGCCCCGTAGTGTTCGGTTGGTTCCTTCAAGTACCTCGCCAGCGCGCCCGGCGAGAACTTCCCGGCCACGTGCTCCAGCGAGCGTTTATCCGTGCCCGATTTGGGCGCGCCGGGTGGGTGGTGACAGGCCGCGCAGTGCAGGGTGCTGAAAAGACTTTCGCCGGCTGCGGCTTCCGCCGGGTCAGTCGGCTCGGGCGGCGCGGACCAGCCCGGATCGGTGAGCGTGGTCAAGAACGCCGCCACGGCCTCCGCGCTGTCGATGGCATCCCCGGCATGGAACATCGCCGGCATCCGGGCGTCACCGCGCAGGGCTTCCGGGTTGGCCAGCAGAGTGCGAATCCAGGCCGCCTGACGCCGCGACCCGATGCCGGTGAATTCCGGCGCGTTCATGAATGCTTCCGGAATCGTTCCGCTTCCCGGCGTGTGACAGCGGGCGCAACGATGTTCGAGGAACAGTTCGCGTCCGCGCTGCCGGCGTTGGGCGGTGAGCATTGTTTCATCCGGCGGGTGACTGAAGGCCGCCTGCGGAATCAGCCGCGGATCACTTCCCCGTGCCGTCCAGAACAGCCGGACATGGGCGTCGCCGGTTTTCGCCGGCGTGTAGGTGACGATGATTTCGTTGGGGCCCTTGTTGAGCGGCATCGGCGGACCGGCGTCGCTCATCCCGCCGTCCCCCGAGACCTCCAACGCCTGGCGCGCGTTGATCACCACCTCCAGCGATCCGTTCACCTCGGCCTGAAACGTGTAGATGCTCCGCAAATCAACCGACAGGAAACCGCGCCAGGTCGCCGTGAACGGCCCCGGCGCGAGGAACGGGCTCGGCGTCTCCCCACGCGCGACGTGCAGCCACACGTTCGGCGCGACGATGGTGTCGGTCAGGGAGGTTCCGGGACTCGCCGCCGTGAACGTCAGCGCGAGGCCGGGATGGTGTGCAGCGGCAGCGCCAACCAGTGGGGCAATGAATGCCAGCCCCAGTGAAACTACGAAGATGAGCGAAGTTGGTCGCGACATGTGGGATTTGGATGAAAGCGTGAGCATGGGCTCTTGAGAGCCAGCGATCAAGGCGCGCCACAAAACGGTGAGAACCATGTTGGAGCCTGTCTGAAAATTGCGCGGGGTCCTGCGGCGAGGGAGTTTGGCGGTGGCCGAGGCGGCGAGGCAGGAACATCCCCGCAGCGGGCGGTAACGGCCGAGCCAACGCAGGCCCCGGACAAAA
>CAYXDZ010000113.1:0-8086 GCA_964463815.1 uncultured Verrucomicrobiota bacterium
CGCCAGGCTCTCAGTCGTCAGGCGGCGGGTGATGTACTGGCGCAGCAACGGAATCTGGCTGCTGGTCAGCAGTTCAAGCCCCGCCCCGGACACGTCGCCAACCACCGGTTCCATCGCGTACCAATACATGAGCGGCAGATTGTGATCACCGGCATCGCCGCCCTTCGCCACCAGGGCCTTTAAGACGGGCAGCCGTTGCGCGATGGGTGTCCGCTGCATGGCTGAGGCGAGATAAAGCCGCACCATGGCCGAGGGGTCGTCCTGCGCAAGGCGGGCAAATTCCTGAAGCGCCTTCGCGCCGGGGTTGCGATCTTCGCACAGGAGCTGGATGGCCCAGCTCCGCAAGTGCTCGCTCTTGTGCGCGAGCAGACCGAGGAGGTCCGCTTCCGTCAGCTTGCGGGTGGCGTGAAGGGTCCAGAGGGCGCGCAACTGCCTGGTTACCTCGGGGTTCTCCCGCAGAATTTTCTGGAGGCCGGCGGTCGTGGCCGCGTCGCCCCCGCGTTCCTGCAAAATGCGGCGGGCGTGACGGGCGAGGAAATCATTGTTGCTCAACTGGAGTTCGACGAGTTCGGCGTTGGAGCTTTTTTGCAGATCGATGCGCGTCACCGGCCGGTCGTTGTAAACGACCTTGTAGATGCGCCCGTTGCCGCGGTCGTGGCCGTCCTCGCGGTTGTGATGACACTGGTTCGCGTCATACCAGTCGATCATGAACACCGACCCATCCTGGTCGTAAAGCAGGTTCAACACCTGTGACCAGCGGTCCTGGAAGTTGAGGAAGTCCGGCCCATGCTTGCCGACGTAGCCCGAGCCGTCGCGCACGGGGATATCCATGTTCAGGCGCTGACCGTGGATGTTGTTCATGAAGGCCTTGCCGCGGTATTCGTCCGGCCAGCTCCCGCCGAGGTAGATCATCAACCCGGAATGCGCATGGCCGCCACCCGTCTCGTCCGAGCGGTTGTTCGCGGCGTGCGGCCCCTTGTTGCCGGCGTAATGGACGTGATCGCCGTGCGACTTGATGTCGTCGTAGATGAACGGGTTGATGTGCTGCGGCGCGTTCGGCGCGAGATGCTTCTGCACGCGCTTCATCTCCTCGACCGTGATGGCAAAATGCTGCCCGCCCTGGCGCTGATAACGCGCGCCCTGGATGATGTGCCAGAAGTGCGGAATGACGCAGGCCTCGATGAAGAAGTGGCCATGCTCGTTGAAGTCGATGCCCCAGGGATTGCTCGTGCCCTCGGCAAACACTTCAAACTCATGCTTCTGCGGATGATACCGCCAGACCGCGGCATCGACGCGCTGCCGGTCTTCCTTCGGCGTGCCGGGCTTGCCGACATGGGACGGACAAAACACGCCGTGCACCCCGTAGAGCCAGCCGTCCGGTCCCCACATGAAGGTGTTCAAAGTCTCGTGCGTGTCGACCCTCTCGTCCCAGCCATCGAGCAGCACCTGCGGTTTGCCGGCGGGCTTCGGATCATCCCAGTCATTCACCGGGATGAACACAAACTCCGGCGCCGCCCCGACCCACACGCCGCCAAAGCCCACTTCCAGGCCGCTGACCAGGTTCAGTCCCTCCATGAAGACCGTGCGCCGGTCAAACTTGTGGTCGCCATTGGTGTCCTCGAAGACGAGGATGCGATCCTTGCCCTGGCCGGGCGCGCCCTTCTTCGGGTAATTGTGGCCCTCGGCCACCCACACGCGGCCGCGATCATCGAGACAGAAAGCGATCGGCTGCGTGACATCCGGCTCGGCGGCGAAGGCGTGCATTTTGAAGCCGGGTGGCATTTCCGCCACTTCGGCCGCGCGATCGGCCGGCAGCCCGGCATACTTCACGGCATCGATGTCCGGCAACTCCTGCTGCTTGAGTTCGGCCACGGTCAGTTCGTTCGCGAATGCCGGCCGCTGCGCGAAGAAGCGGAAGTCATCGAAGTTGATGTGCCCCCAGTGCCCGCCCTGTTCATCGACCACGCGGATGAACATGTCCTTGCCAACGTGCTCCCTCAAATCCGCCACGACCGGCCGCAGTTCCTCGCTCTCCGTGCCGCGCGCCACGAAGAACGCCTTGCCCGTGTCCACGCGCACCAGCTCGACGCGCGTCTTTTCCCAGGCACCGCCGGCAACCAGGAAACTCGCCCACGGATGACTCACCTTGAAAGTCGCTGAAGTCAGCGTCCCGGTGAGGTCGTCGCCGCCTTTCTCGAATGTGCCGATCCAATACTCGCCCGTGTGCCGGCTCTTCATGTCGCCGCGTCTCGGGGCTACGGTGTCGCCCTTGATGGGTTGTCCTTCGAAGGCCTTGCCCTCGGCCTTCCAGTCGCGAAGATCGCCATTCTCGAACCCAAGGTTCAACTCGCGCCCGCCATTCGCCGTGGGAACAACACCCTTCGCCGCCGCATCCGGCGGCTTCACGTAGGGTTTGGGCTGGGCCGCCCGCCATTGCTCCTGCGACACCTTCTTCACGGTGTGCGCATGGAAGAACGTGCCCTTTTTATTGCTCACGACGATCTCCGGATAACCGTCGCCGGTGATGTCCCGCGCGACGACCTGCGTGCCGACCCCGGAATCGTTGTCGATCAGGTGCGGCACCCAGTCCACGCCACCGCCGGGTTCACGGACGAGCTTGAACCAGTAGATCACGGCCGGCGCGTTGGGGTCGGGATCGCCGGTCGCGCCGTGCGCCCAGAAGCGTTTGCCGGTCACGATGTCCTTGAGGCCGTCGCCATCCATGTCCACGAGATCAATGGCGTGAAGCTGCGAGAACGCGACGCCATATTTGTTCTCGTCCAGTTCCTTGTTCATGAAGGTGTGGGCCTTGAACGTGATCTTGTCACCCTCGCGGACCTGCTCGTACCAGGCCAGACCGTAACCGTGCGCGGCCAGCGACGTGATCACATCGTTCAGCCCGTCGCCATTCACGTCATACGCGTACATCTGCGCACCGCCTCCGGGGCTGAACATGAATTCGTGAAACTTCCAGACCGGATCGCCCGCCAGCGACTCCGGTTGCTCCCACCAACCATTCTTTTCCAGAATATCGATGCGGCCGTCGCCGTTCACATCGCCGAAACCCATGCCGTGGGTGAACTTGTGGTAGTTGTTGTTCGGGGTGATGGAATGCCACTTGAACGGCGCGGTCGGGTTCGCGGGGTCGGGTTTGGCGTAACCGTAAAAGCCCTTGGAGTTGGCCACAATCTCCGGTTTCCCATCGCCGGTAAGATCGACGAACGTCGGCGACTCGTTGTCCGTCACGTCGAGGGCCAGATGCCGCTTCCAATGGCCGCCCGCCCCTTTCGGATTCTCATACCAGTAACTTGCCTCGCCGGGGAAACCGAGGATCAGGATGTCGTCCCAACCATCGCCATTCAAGTCGTTGGCGAACGCGAAGAAGTTGTCCGAGTAAGCGTTGTTCTTCCCGAGGCCACCTTCGAAGCCGGGTACTTCCTTCTCGCTGCCGTCCGCCTGCTTGAGTTTGAACGTGCGCGTCGCCGGATAGTATTCATGGCGCTTTTTGAAATCCGGCCCGGCGTACCAATACGGCCCGGCGACGATGTCCATTTTACCGTCCCGGTTGAAGTCGCCGAAGTTGGCGCCCTCGGCCCAGAAATGGATGTCGAGCTGGGTCTTGGTGAACTGATGCAGCTTGTATTCGGCGGCCGACACGGTGAACGCCGACAGGAGGGCGAGAGAGGCTAACGGGGCTTTCATGGGATGGAGTGTTCTACTACGGGCAAGGCCGGTCAAGAATAGGGTTGGCGGGTTGGATGAACCAGTGGGCAAAAGCATTCAACACCAGTTCATACGGCGCCTGGGCTGGCGGAAGCTTCCGTGAACGATCCGCCAGACAAAGGCGCTAATGCAGACTCAAAGTGGGCGGATGCAGGTGCGTGAACAGGCGATACAGCAGCAACGGCACCGCGACCTCCGTCTGCGGCACCTCGAAATAACTGCCGAAGCCGCAGCCCGTGGGGTTCGGGTCAACGATGCCCGTCACATCACCATTCAGATGATAAACCCGGCCCGGCGCCGGTTTGTGCCAGTGGGTGTCCACGCAGAAGTCGGGCCGCGCGAGGTTGAATTGATACATCGGATAGTTCTCGCCGTCGATCACCAGGCAGCGAATGCGCACATACGGGTTGAGCTGGTCATCCAGCAGCACGGGCGGGAAGAACAGCTTGCGGTACTCGGGATACACCACCATCTGGCTGGCCTGGACGAACACGGCGTTTTGCAGAATCTCGTAGGCGATGGCGGCCTGCCCGCTGGTGTGCGCCCGCAGCCTGAGGCTGCCGGTCGTGGCGAAGAACTGGATCACTTCCGGAGGAAGTGTCCCCGCCAGCACGAACGCCATGCCCGTCACGAAGCGGTCATTCCAGCCGGGGTGGATTTCCACTTCTCGTCCCGGCTCGGCCACGATGTAGTCGGGGTTGGCGAGCACCTGCTTCGGGTGCGCCAAGGCATGCACGAAACCCCGGGGTGCATTGAAATCCGCCTTGGTCGAGAACCCGCCGAACATCGAGGTCAGCCCGTCGGCCAGAAACTCCCACTGGTTGAAGTCCGTGGTGTAGTACATCTCGATCTGCGTCTCCGGTTCGCCGAATAGGCCGACCTTCGCGCGGTCCCCGCGATAGAGGTCCAGCCCATGCAGTTCGGGGCCGGCGCGCAGTTCCGGCACCACATAGGCCGGCGATGCCTCCGCCGGCTCATCGCCCAGCCGGATTTGCAGCCCGGCGTGCAACGGCTCGTCGAAGCCAAGCATCACCCGGCCCTGGGGATCGGCCTTGCCGGTGCCGGCCTGGAGCCAGTTGCCGCCTTCCAGTTTGTAGGCGTTCAACACCGCATCCGGCGTGTACGTCGCGCGCAACGCGAGGCTTCCGGCCCACGGCACTTCCGCGGCGGCGGGCTTCAGTTCCACTTCGTCATAACGGTAGGAAACCCGGAGGGGTTCAAATTTGCCTTCCGCCTCGTTGAGGAAGGCCTCCGAAGCGCGGTAATACGGCACCAGCAACCGGCTGACATCCGGGTACCCCGTCGCCCACTTCCCATCGAGCGAGTAGCCGACCGTGAGCAAATCCATCTGCGCATCGCCCAAGCCGCCCCGTTCCGTGACCGTGGTGGGGAACCCGTCCCCGTTCAGGCCCGTCAGTCCGTAGAGGCCGCGGGTGCCCCGGTCAAAAAGCGAAAGCTCGTTGAATCCCGGATTCCAGCGCAGATCGAAGCCGGCGGTGAAATCCGATGAACTGAACAGCGTCGTCCGCGTGTGGTCCTCCACCCGTCCGTCATCGTCCAGGTCACGATACCCGTAAAAGGTCGTCAACTGGCTGCCGAGCTTGATCGCCCCCACCACCAGCTTGTTGTCCCAGCGCCAGGCCGAGCTCAGATAGTCGGCGTCGGGCACGATGAATTCCTCCTCGACTTTCGTGCCGTCCAGCCGCGCCGAAATCTGCCGGAAGCGGTTGTAACCGTTGAACGCCGGCGTGGTGTTTGGATTTTCGATGAACCCACCGCCACCCACCACGCTGATCCAGCGGAACTCACCCATCGTTGGCGTCACGGTAAAATTCCAGTTTCCCGCACGCTTGATGTGCTCGTTGTAGCTGTCGCTCGAGGGCAGCGCTCCGCTCAGGTACAATTGCAGGCTGTCCCGGTGGAGCGCGCGATACTCGACCTCCTGCACCGCCGCCGGCAGCAGGCCGCCGTAGATAAACCCGCGCAACTCACGCGCCGCGTCGCGCTTCTCCGGGTCGCTCCAGCCGTCGGTGCGCAGCAATTGACGCCCCACGCGGGAGGCCAGCCCGCCGATCCCCGAGGGCACGGCCAGGTTGTCCACGATGCCATCGAGCACCAGCACGGTGTCGTTCAAACGCTCCAGCCGGTCCGTGGCGATGGTGAACGCCGCGTGCTGGTTGGCGAGCGCCCACTGGGCCTCCAGATTCAGCGTGTTCGGTGGCACACCCGAGTAGCCGCCCAGCCGGCCGCCGAGGCCGATGTCCGCCAGGGTGTTGAGAAACTGGTATCCCTCCGGTTGGAACAGCTTGAAGTCATACGAGGTCGCCGCCGGATTGGGAATGTCGTAGATGTTCACCGACTCGTCACCGATCCGGGTCGAGGCATCCTGCCGGAGGATGAAATTGACCACTCCGGAGACGGCGGACGATCCCACGTTCAGGCGTTCGTTGAGGGCCGTGCCCAGCAGCACTTCGACGCTTTGGAGGTCGGAACGCGAGATGGCCTCGATGCTGTCGAGGGTCAGCGTGTTCAAGCCGCGCATGTATTCGTTGAGCCGCTGGTCGGTCAGCCCGTTGAACGCCGGCAGCCCCCGTAGCGTGGTCAGTTGCCCCTGGCTCAACGGCGCGCGCGGGATGGTTTGCAGCTCTGCGATCGTGTCCGAAAGGCTGCGATCCAGTTCCTGGGCGGAGACGGTGGTGATGGGCACGGCGCTGGTGAGTTCGCCGGCGCGCCGGATTTCAAAGGCATGGGCCGGACTCGGGGACAGCGCCAGACTGAACACAACCGACGCAAGGGATCGGGCAAGAACAGGCAATGCTTTCATGGCCAGGCTTCGTTGAGTTTCGGCATCATGGCAAAGCCGCTGCCACAATCAAGCCTGCGGATCTCTGCGCTTACGTTTTTGGCTTTGGCGGTAAGCGCCCGATCAGGCGCTTGCCCGGAAGCCTGTGCTTCCGTCGGCATTTGCCGAGAGCTCAACTCCTTTGCCGACGAACCGCCCGATCACCTCCGCATTCGTCCGCGCGTGCAACGACGCCTTGACCGCGCGATAGCTCCCCGCGCCCGCCAGCGCCAGCGGGATCATCAACTGGTCCGCCAGGTATTCGCCGACGGGTGCGGAGCCCGCCACATACTCGCGCACCTGATCGATCACGCCGCCGACCACTTTACCCGAGGGCACGTCACGTTCGCCAAAGCCGGTGAAGACCTCATGCACCGATTCGCTCTCCACTTCGGCCATCACGACGTTGCCCGGGCCGGCGCTGTTTTTCACGCGCACAATCTCGATGTCGTCCTCCGGCCAGTTCAACTTGTTGCGCAACATTCGCGCCTGCCGCGCGCCGATCTCGTCGGGCAGATGCGCGAGCAGGATGCGCCCACGCTTCGCCTCCACTTCGCCGCGCTCCAACAACTCGATGGGCTGCAGTTTCGCGACAGGTTGAATGCTTACCTGAAAACGCCCGCCACCCGCCGGATAGAATCCTGGTCGCTCCAGAGTCGCCGTCACGGTCGGCCCCATGCGATTCAGCACCGGCAGGAATGTCTTGGTCAGGAAATCGAACGGCGGGGCAAACGGATTGTGGGTCCCACCTTCAAGTCGGAGCGCGGACGGCCCGTCCGCCAACATCAACGCCGGCAACACGGTTTGCAGCACGAGCGTCGCGCTGCCCGCCGTGCCGACCGCAAACGAGTAATCATCCGGCGTCACCTTGCCCGGCTTGAACGTCAGCTTCAACGAACCGATCTCCGCTCCGTCCGCCTCGGCATTGCTGATCCGCGTCGCCGCCTCGACCGCCGTCAAGTGCTGCCGCAGCAGACCCGGCTTCTTGCGGCCCGCGCGGATGTTCTCGATGCGAAATGCCTGCCCCGTCACCAGCGACAACGCCAGCGCGGTGCGCAGAATCTGTCCGCCACCCTCGCCCTGTGAGCCATCAATCGTGATCATCGGTTTTTTCCGACGCTGACACAAATTCCGCGAAATGACACTCCTTGTCGCGATACTGGCGGAACTCCATGAGGCAACGGCCTCCCGGCCGGCCGGGTTGTTCCGGCAGCCTGGCCTAACCATGACCCGAGCGCCCGCGGCAATGTCAGGAGCGCTGTCGCGGTTCGTGGGTTCTCCCGGCTTCCCACGCTGCGCCGTCTGTGGCTAACTCTCCGCCGCGATGTCCAAGACCGAAGAACCCAGGCTGACGCCCATGATGGCGCAATACCGCCAGATCAAGGCGGAGCTGCCCAAGGACGCCTTGCTGCTGTTCCGGCTCGGCGATTTCTATGAGCTCTTCTTTGATGACGCGACCGAGGGCGCGGGCCTGCTCAACGTCACGCTGACGAAGCGCCAGGACATGCCGATGTGCGGCAT
>CAYXDZ010000113.1:8186-9244 GCA_964463815.1 uncultured Verrucomicrobiota bacterium
TTCACGCTCAAGGATCACTTCAAAGTCGCGGCTCTGGACGGCTTCGGGCTCAAGGGGCGCCCAGCCGCCTGCGGCGCGGCCGGTGGCGCGCTGCATTACCTGACAAACCATCTGCGCCGCGACGTGAAGCATCTCACGTCCTTGTCGTTCTATCAGCACAGCGAGTTCCTCAAGCTGGATCACGTCACGCTCCGGCATCTGGAAATCCTGGAGCCGATGCACCGCGACTCACCGCGCAACGCCACGCTCTATGGCGCGCTCAATCGCACGACCACCCCGATGGGTGCGCGGCGGTTGCGCGACTGGCTCACGCAACCGCTGGCCAGCGTCGAGGCGATCGTTCGCCGGCAGGAAGCGGTTGAATCTTTTGTGGAAAGCAGCGCCACGCTGGAAGCCTTGCGCGAGCAGTTGAAGGAAGTGCGGGATGTCGAGCGCACGATCAGCCGGTTGAGCGCCGGCACCGGCAACGCTCGCGACTTGCAGGCGCTCCGGCTGGCGCTCGAAAAAATTCCGACCATCAAGCAGGTAATCTCCCTGGTAGGGCAAGGCTCCTGCCGCGCCACATCTTCGCAGGAGTTCCGCGAGTTGGAGGAGGAAGTCAGGGCTCAGCCGGAGCCTTGCCCTACCGTGGGTGATTTGCTCGCTGAATTGTCTGCCCAACTCACAGAGTTGCCCGAACTGGTGGACCTCATCTCCCGTGCGATCGCAGACGAGCCGCCGCTCGCGTTGAAGGAAGGCGGCCTCATCCGCGACGGCTTCGATGCCGCGCTCGACGAACTCCGCGCCGCCACCCGCGGCGGCAAGGACTGGATCGCCAAATTGCAGCAGGACGAAATCGAGCGCACCGGCATCAGCTCGCTCAAGGTACGGTTTAATTCGGTGTTCGGTTACTTCATCGAGGTCACGAAGTCGAATCTCGACAAGGTGCCGCCCGAGTACGTGCGCAAGCAGACCATCGCGAATGGCGAACGCTACTTCACCCCGGCGCTGAAGGAGATGGAGTCGAAGATCCTCGGGGCCGAGGAACGCAGCACGAAGCTCGAGTACGAACTCTTCCA
>CAYXDZ010000114.1:0-3962 GCA_964463815.1 uncultured Verrucomicrobiota bacterium
GCGCGGCGGTTGCTCGGCTACGATCCGCAGACGAAGATCGAGACCGGCATCCCCAGGTTCGTCGCGTGGTTCCAGGCATCCTCAACGCAGGCCGGCGGCCGGTAGTTTCCGGTGCTTTTTGGCTCATCGTTTGGTTGTTTCCGCCGCGCGAACCCGTAAGCTTGGCCCGATGAAACTGTGCATCTTGTTTGGATTGATGACCGGGCTCGCCGTTGCGGAGCTCTCCGCCGCCGCGCCGGCGGAGAGCCCGTTATTGGAGCAGGCTAAACGGGCGTTCCAATCCGGCAACCGCGAGGAGGCCGTGCGCATCGCCACGCGCATGATCGAAGGCGACCCCAAGGAGCCGAACAATTATTTTCTGCGGGCGCGCTTTCAGGAGTTGCTGGGCCGGCGCGAGGCCGCGCTGGCGGATTACAACAAGCTGCTGGAGATCGCCCCGCACGCGACCGAGGTTCATTACCATCGCGGCGTCATGCATTTTCTCCTCGGTCGCATTCCCGAGTCGGTCGCGGACTTCGACCGGTTGGTGGAAGCCCAGCCGGACAAGGTGCCGCATCAGTGGCAGCGGGGCATCGCGTTGTATTACGCCGGCCGGTACGACGACGGCCGCAAACAGTTCGAGATGCACCGCACCGTCAACCCGGCGGACGTCGAAAACTCGGCCTGGCATTTCCTGTGTGTCGCGCGGGAAAAGGGCGTCGAAGAGGCGCGAAAAAAACTGATCCCCGTAAACGGCGACACCCGGGTGCCGATGGCGGAGATTCTTGATTTGTATGCCGGCCGGACCACGCCCGAGAAGGTCATGGAGCGGGTGGAAAGTTCAAAAGTTGAGCCGATCGCCAAGCCCGCCCAGTTGCTCTACGCCCACCTTTACCTGGCGCTTTATTACGAAGCCACGGGCAGCAACGCGTTGCGCCGGTCCCACCTCCAGAAAGCCGTCGATACCAACCTCAAGAACGAATACATGTGGGAGGTGGCGCGCGTGCATCTCGAGTTGCTGAATTCGGGAAGATTGAAGTGACGCGGAACGGCTTCGCCGGCGGCGCGGAACCGCTCCTGACTTCAAAGCGATTAAGAGCAAGAGCAGGATCAAGACTAAGTGAAGAGGGCGACGAGGCTGAACCCCGGCCGCACAATGTCCTTTCCAACCTTGCCCGCCCCCGTTAACACCCTCGCGCCATGTTCGC
Organism: uncultured Verrucomicrobiota bacterium; assembly: GCA_964463815.1. Lineage (GTDB taxonomy): Bacteria > Verrucomicrobiota > Verrucomicrobiia > Limisphaerales > RI-55 > RI-55. The sequence continues at coordinate 1,188 of CAYXDZ010000114.1, forward strand.
GGCGCTGCTGACCACCGTCTTCTTTTCGCTCTCGGCCGTGACCGCCAACCGGTCCGTCCGCTACATGGGCGGCAACGAGGCGAACTTCTGGCGGCTGCTGGTCGCCACGCTTTTGCTCGGCACCTTTGCGCATGTCTGGGGCGTGGGGCTGGCCGGCGCGTTTCTCCCCTGGTTCTTGTTGAGCGGTTTCATCGGCTTCGGGCTCGGGGATCTCGCCCTGTTCCAAGCGTTTCCGCGCATCGGTTCCCGGCTGACGGTGCTGCTGGTGCATTGTCTGGCGGCACCGTTCGCCATGCTGGCGGAGTGGTGGTGGCTGGGCAACGCGGTGAACGCGGTCGAGATCGCCTGTGGCTTCACCATCCTCGCCGGGTTGGCGGTCGCACTCGCACCGGGCAAAACCGGACAACCCACGGAACGCCGCTGGCTCTCGGGAGTGGGTTTCGCTGCGCTGGCCGCCTTGGGGCAGGGCGGTGGCGCGGTGATCAGCCGCAAGGCATACGCGGTGGCGGAGGCAACCAGCTTTGAGCTGACCGGCGTGGCCGGCGGCCTCACCGCGACCTACCAACGCATCCTCGCCGGGCTGGCCATCGCGGCCGTGAGCGTATTGCTGGTCCGGCGCCGGGCGGTGTTCGCCCACTTTGGTTGGATCACCGGCAAACCGCCCGAAAGCGCGCCCCGAACCCAGTGGGCGAAGGTCTGGCCGTGGATCCTGCTCAACGGCCTGGCCGGGCCGACGCTCGGGGTGGCCTGTTTCCAGTGGGCCTTGCAGGCCAACAAGTCCGGCGTGGTGTTGCCCATTGTGGCGCTCACCCCCCTGGTCGTGGTTCCCTTCGCCCGTTACCTCGAAGGGGAGAAGCCGACCGGCCGCTCGCTGCTGGGCGGGGTCATTGCCGTGGCCGGGGTGGCTTTGCTGACCCAATCCGACTGGCTTTACGAACGGCTGAACTTCGGTCAATGATGGCGGTCAAAGACCACCCGCGCATCCTGGATGAACGCCATAGCCCACCCGCCTGAAGGCGAAGACCCGTCACGCACAACGCCGCCAATCAAGGTGGTGCCGCCCCCCTCTTTCATGCGGGCCGTGGTGTTTGGTCGCCGGCCGCGCGCCACGTTGCTGCGCATCGCTGTGCTGGTGGCGGTGACGTTTGCTCTTTTCAAGTGGGCGCTGATACCCGTCCGCATCACCGGGATCAGCATGGAACCGACATTTCGCGACGGCCGCATCAAGCTCGTCAACCGGCTCGCCTACCGGTTCGGCGAACCGCAGCGGGGTGACATCGTCAGCATCGGCGAACTGGGCAAACCCAACATGCTGATGAAGCGGATTATTGCCTTGCCGGGTGAAACCTACTCGATGCGGGATGGGCAGGTGTTCATCAATGGCGAACCCTATCCGGAACCGTATGTCGTGGAGCGCGCCCGCTGGCAGATCCCCACCACCACCCTGGGGCCGGACGAGTATCTGGTGATCGGCGACAACCGCAGCATGCACCAGCAGGATCATTACTTTGGCCGCACCGAACGGCGGTTCATCGTGGGAAAGGCTCTGTTTTGAAACGCACCATCCAAATTGTTCTCGTGCTCGCGCTGGTGGCCGGCGGCGTCTGGCTGTGGCGCGTGTTGTTTCCCGGCGACGAGGTGTTGATCCGCCGGCAGTTGGCGGACCTGGCCGAGGCCGCGTCGTTTGCGGCGGACGAGCCACCGCTGGCCAAGCTCACCAACGCCGCCAAGGTGGCCGCCTTCTTCACCGTCGATGCCGAGATCGACATACAACCTTGGGGCTACCGGCGGATGGGACTGCGTGGTCGCAATGAATTGCGCGAGGCAGCGGTGGGAGCCCGCAACGCCCTGGCATCATTGAGTGTCAGCGCGACCAATGTGGAAGTGAAGCTGAGTCCGGTCGAGGAACGGGCAACCGTTCGCTTCACCTTGATCGCCAGCTCCAATCGGAACCCCGAGCGGCAGTCGCAGGAGATGGAACTGGAAATGTCCAAGGCCGGCGGCGACTGGTTGATTCACCGGGCGCGCACGGTGGATTACCTGATGCAGTAGGCCACGAACCGGGAATTTTCTTTGCCGTATACGCCAAGTTCCGTATTGCTTGTCCGCAGGACAATGCTCGACCGTCCCGAACCAATCCCATGAGCACGCTCGCTGTTGAGTTTCTTGAACCGGGCATGGTGCTGGCGCGCGATGTGCGTGGCAGCAACGGCATGGTGCTGCTGGGTGCCGGGGCGGAACTCAACGAGCGGCACATCGGGATTTTCCGCGCGTGGGGCATCGCCGAAGTGGAGATCAAAGGTGCCGCCCAGGATGCTTTCAACACGGAGATTCTGACCAAACTGGATGTCGAGCAGCGCCAGCAGATCGAACGGGAGCTGGATCGCTTGTTTCAACATAATGACCTGCATGATCCGGTCATCGAGGAACTGCGACGCATCTGTCTCATGCGGGAAACCGTCCGCGCCGTGGGAGGTCATTGACCATGTTCTCCACCGCCGCCTCCCTCGTCCGCAGCGCCGACAAGATCGCGTCGCCACCCCGGGTTTTTCAAAGGGTCAACGAGATCGTCAACGACCCGGACTCCACCACGGAAGACATCGCCCGGGTGATCGCGGAGGACGCCGGCATCACGCTGCGACTGTTGCGCGTGGTGAACAGCGCGTTTTTCGGCTACCAGCAGAAGATCGATTCCCTGGATCGGGCCGTCATGGCGTTGGGCACGCGCCAGGTGCGCGACCTCGTGCTGGCCACCACGGTGGCGGACATCTTCGA
>CAYXDZ010000114.1:4062-7515 GCA_964463815.1 uncultured Verrucomicrobiota bacterium
TTTGGTTATGATCACGCCGAAGTGGGTGGCTGCCTGCTGAACACCTGGGGCTTGCCGCCACAACTCGAGGAGGCCGTGGCCTCGCATCATTTGCCACAGCGGGCCAACCGCAACCCGATGCTGGCCTCGGTGGTCCACATCGCCGACGTGGTGGTGAACGCCCTCAAGCTGGGCAACAGCGGAGTTCCCGTGATGCCGAAGCTTTCCTCGCACGCCTGGTCCCGCTACGGAATGGCGGCAACGATCCTGTCGCCGGCCATTGAAAAAATGGAAGTCCAGTACCGCGGTTTCCTGCGGGCCGTGGATGCCCGGAGTGCGGGTTGAATCAAACCTTGGAAGTTTGTTTCTCCTCGGCGGCGATTTCGAAGACCCGCCCCATCCGCGTCAGCTCAAACACCTTCCGGGCAAACGGTGCCGGGTTCAGCACCTTGAGTCCGCCCTGCCGCTGGGCCAGCCGGTTCTGCAGACCGATCAACACCCCCAACCCCTGGCTGTCCATGAAGCGGATCTCGGACAAATCCAGTTCGATCGTTTGATGCCGGAGCCGCAACTCGGTCTGAACCCGATCGCGAAACCCGAAGGAATTGCCGGCCGACAGCTCACGCACGCCAGCCACATGCAGGACGGTCCCTTCCTCGCTGAACTCCCACTGTTCGCTGGTTTTCGGCTCGTTCTGGCTGGTTTCCTTAGGTGTCATCACATTTGCAATCAGCAATCCCACTGCCATTGATGGTGCTCAAGTGGCTGCTATTCAAACATCAAGCAAGCATCCTGCTTAATGCCTGACGCCGGGCGGTCTTTCTTCCACCTTTCCGGCCCGCTGCCGGGCCGCGTGAAACAGATATTGCTGTGCGTAACCCGCCTGCGGGCCGAAGTAGGTCTCACTGAAGCGAACCACTTCCCGGGGCGGAACCTCAAGGTCGTCAAAATAAAGCTGCCGCAACGTCTTGAGAATCCAGGTGTCCACCGGAAACGCCGCCGGCTGGCCCCCGGCAAACAACAACACGCAATCGGCAATCTTCCGGCCCACGCCCGGCAGCCGCAGCAGTTCGGCACGGGCGGCATCCAGGCTGAGCCCCGGCAGCTCATCCAGTTTGATTTCTCCGACGGTCACCCTCCGTGCGGTCTCCTGCAAATAAGGCGCGCGAAATCCCATGCCGCACTTTCGCAAGTCGCTTTCAGAAACCGCCGCCAACCGCCCGGCGCCTGGAAAGGACCACGCCGGCCCGACGCCGGCCGGCACGGCCACCCGCTCCCCAAACCGTTCGCAGAGCCGGCCCACGATTTGTCGAATCTGAATGATCTGTTTCGTGGACGACAGGATGAAGCTCGCCAGACACTCCCAGACCTCCTGCCTTAGCAACCGCAGTCCCGGGCACTCCTCAACCGCCCGGCGCAACGGCTCGTCGTTGGGAAAGGCGGCCAGCACATCGGCGAACGGGACGTCGAGTTGCAGGAAATCAACCAGCCAGCTCCAATCGACTACCGGTTCAGCCACGAACGCGTGAACGCCGTCCGGTTGGCCGCGTAAGCGCACCCACCTTCGACCGATTACCCCTTCCCAAGCGTCCCCCGTCTGATGCCAGCGAAACGCCTGACCAGAGCTCAGGGTGGCCGCGAGATTGTAATCTGATACCGGAAAAAACCGTTTCAGCGCCGGCTTCTCCGTGGATGTGGCGGCCATGTGCTGGCGGAAACGGAAAAATCCGTTCGCTCAATAGGTGATAAGCGCCTGCACCGGCGCGCCCGGCAGCTTTTCGCGGCCCTTTAGAAACGCCAGCTCGATCACGAAAGCCATGCCCACGATCTCGGCCCCGAGCCGGTGAAGCAATTGGGCCGCGGCCGCCGCCGTCCCGCCGGTCGCCAGCAGGTCATCCACCAGTAACACGCGCGAGCCTTGGTGAACGGCATCCGTGTGAACGGCCACGGTGTTCGAGCCATACTCGAGATCGTAGCTTTCCTCGTGGGTGTGGTAAGGCAGCTTGCCCTTTTTGCGCACGGGCACAAAGCCAGCCCTCAATTTCAGAGCCGCGGCCGCCGCAAAGATGAACCCGCGCGCGTCGATTCCCACCACAAAGTCCACTTCGCCAGGCTTCACGCCTTGCGTCAGCAAATCGATGCAACCGGCGAACAAGCGCGCGTCCGCGAGCACCGGGGTGATGTCCTTGAACTGGATGCCCGGCTTGGGGAAATCAGGAACGTTGCGGATTGCGTTCTCGATATCCTTCAGCAGGTCGGCGTGGGCGCTCATGTCATTTTCCAGGTTTCAAATCTTCTTGGCCTCGATCTTCTCGATGCGTTTGCGGAGCTTGCGCAGGGCGATGTTTTGAATCTGGCGGATGCGTTCGCGGGTGACCCCAAACTTCTCGCCCACTTCCTCGAGCGTTCGTTCCTGACCGCCGTCCAGGCCGAAACGATAGCGCAAAATCGTGATCTCCCGCTCGTCCAGCGTCTCCACCAGATCGTGCAGCATGTCCGTGACGGTTTTCTCCTCCAGTTGCTCGTACGGAGTGTCGGCCGCCTCGTCTTCGACGATCTCGCCATATGTGTTGGAATCCTCATCGCCAATCGGCGCATCCAGCGAGGCGGGCCGGATGGAGGCCGCCTGCATCTGCGCGATCCGGTGCGGTGTCGTGTCGAGTTCGATCGCGAGTTCCTCGGTCGTCGGCTCGCGGCCAAATTCCTCGTGCAGCTTCATTTCCGCGCGGCGCATCTTGGCGATCTTGTCCACCAGATGCACCGGCAGGCGGATGGTCTTCGACTGGTTGGCCAGCGCGCGCTTGATCGATTGTTTGATCCACCACGCCGCGTAGGTCGAGAGCTTGCCGCCCTTGTTGGGGTCGAACCGCTCGACCGCCTTCATCAAACCGATGTTGCCCTCGCTGACCAGATCCAGCAGGGGCAGGCCGAAACCTTCGTAGTCCCGCGCGATTTTCACCACCAGCCGGAGGTTTGCCTTGATCATCAACTCCCGCGCCTCCTTGTCACCCTTCTTTATCAACGATGCCAGATCGATCTCCTGCTGCACCGTGAGCAAGCCCACCTGGCCGATCTCGCGCAGGTAAAGTTTGTAGGCCGTGTCGCCATCGTAACGGGCGCGCTCCGACGGCACTTCCAAGGGCGTGCCCTTGGCCTCGATGGTCCGGGCGATGCTCGCCGCCGTCGCGTTGGGATCGGGCAGCGGCACCGGTGCTGGCGGTGGCAAGTCCCCGTCTTCCGCCGTCCTTCGGGGCAGGCGGATGAACTGATTGATCTTCCGGGCCGGCGGCGGCGCGGGCTCCTCCGGTTTCGAGATGACGACCTTCCTCGGTTTGGCCGGCTTCGGCGGACCCGCCTTCTTGCGGCCAGCAACGCGCCTGGCTTTGGATGGCTTCGCGGGGGATTTCTTTTTCCGGGCAGGCATGGCGACCGACGAAAAATGGAAGCTCCCTCCCGGCCGCGCAAGCAAATACA
>CAYXDZ010000114.1:7615-9121 GCA_964463815.1 uncultured Verrucomicrobiota bacterium
CCCAGGTCGCCGGACAACTGCTCGGGCTTGAGTGCCAGCGCCTCGGCCGCCGTCTTGCCCCTGATCAATTCCGTCGCGAGGCTGGCCACGGCGATCGCTGTCTCGCACCCGAACGACTGGAACGTCGCCTTGTCGATCACCTTGCGGCCGTTTTCCTCGCGGTACTTCACCCACATACGGAGCATCTCGCCGCAATCCGAGTTGCCCACCGTGCCGACAGCGTCCGCGTCCGGCATCTCGCCGAGGTTCTGCGGATCGGCCATCGCCGCTTTGATCTTCGTTTCAAGGTCTGAGTTCATTGCCGGAAAAGTTAACCACGAATCGACACGAATGAACACCAATTCGATTCAATGCCAACCAAAGGTAGGGCAAGGCTCCTGCCGAGCCCCATCTTCAGCGCCGGTTTCGGCTCCGGGCTTTGTTGGCCTTGTTAGTTTCAGCTACAATTCGCCTCAGCTCCTTCAATTCAAGTTTCCCTGCCTTCTTCCAGTCAGCCACCATCCAGCGCAGATGAGGAAGGTTCAGGACCAATTCGGCTCGAACCGGACGAATCGCGCTCTCGATAAAAGCCTGATGCTCGACGATCCAACCCTCATCGCGAGCGATTCCCCAAGCCACCAATTCGTTTTGCTCCGTGATAGCGATGATTTGTTCTACCGCGTCAGTCATTTCGGAGAACAGTTCCTCAGCTTGCGTGATTGCAAACTTTTCATACAAGAACTCGACGATCAACCGGGTTTGAGATTGCCGTATCAACGATCGTTTCAATCGGTACAACTTTGGCAGCAGAGTCAGCGATTCGGCCGAGTTCACAATCGGACTAAATCCATTGAAGAAGCTGTAGTGAAACCAATGGTTGAGTCGCGGGTACCGGTGATACCAAGCATCGCGAATGGGGTTCTTCCCCAAATCGATGGCCCCCCATTCGATGACTGCATCCAGGAAAAAAATATTTCGAGATAGTGGCCCGCCGTGAAACAGAAATGGGTATGGCCAGTCTGGCACCTCATGTCTCCAGTGCTCGCCAATTCTATCTGCTCGCAAAAGCTTGTACGATTCCGCCGAAACAGTCATGAAATCCCCCGCGTGTCCATTCGTGGTTCACCCCAACTTGTAACGCCTGACACCCGGATCGACCTCCTGCGACCACGCGTCCAGGCCGCCGCGGAGGGCACGGACGTTCTTCAGCCCGTGCCCGATGAAATACGCCGCCGCGTCGAGACACGTCTTGCCCTGGTGATCGATGATCACCATCGGCCGGTCGTTCGAGCCATCGGCCATGATCGCCTGCACCACCGGCTGCGACATGAGCTGCGAGCCCGCGATGTTCACCGCCTCGAACTCCTCGCGCGACCGCACATCCACCAGCCGTAGCTTCGGATCGGCGTCGCGCAGGGCCTGCAACTCCTTCGGCTCGATCAGAATCTTTGCATCCTCCTCGTGGCTGGCGCGGATCTGGGCGAGCACTTCGTCCGGATTCAAACTGCCGTTCCGCGCGCACAAGGC
>CAYXDZ010000115.1:0-9102 GCA_964463815.1 uncultured Verrucomicrobiota bacterium
GCACGCCGTGGCAGACCGTCTATCTCAAGTCCACCAGCCGCGTGAGCTATGACGACAATGGCGTGCGGCAAGCGGTCGTGCCGGGTGTCACGGTGGAACAATGGTACGACCCGGCCAAACGCATTCGTGGGGCCGCCAATGAACATGGTCTGCCGAACTACGCCACGCCCGACAAGGACTGGCGCTTCCTCGACCTCTTCACCGTGGCCCCGAATGCCAACGCCACGCGCGGCCAGGTGTCGGTCAATCAGTTCGGCGAGGCCACCTGGTCGGCCGTGCTGTCCGGAGTCATCGCGCTGACGAACAGCGCCAGCAGCGGGCCGAGTCTCGCGGGGCTGTATAACTCGCTTTCCCAGCCGGTGATCATCCAGCCGGGTTCCACACAATTGCGGCGAATCGTCGAGGGCATCAACCAGACGCGGGCCGGCGCGCCGTTCAACGGCCAGTATCTCACGCGCGGCGACATTCTCGCGGTGCCCGAGTTGAGCCTGAGTTCGCCGTATCTGGACCAGTCGAAGAACCCGATTCAGCAGGGCATCAGCGATGTCGCGCTGGAGCGGATTCCGCAGCAGATCATGTCGCTGCTGCGGTTGGGTGATCCGCGCGTGGTGGTCTATGCCTACGGCCAGGCGCTCCAACCCGCGCCGTTCTCGATCAACCTGGACCCGAATTATCTGAACGTGGTGACCAACTACCAGGTGACCGGGGAATACGCGACGCGCTCGGTGGTGAAGTTCGAGCGGCTGCCGCCCGATCCCAATTTCCAAAACCTGACCAACCAGAACCGGCTGCGCGCCGTGGTGCTGGAGTCGAAGGTGTTGCCCCCCCAATAAGCTTATGTCGTTGAAGCCTGAATTTCGCAAATGGATGCTGGCCGGCGGTGCGTTGCTGGTGCTGCTCACCGGCCTCGTCGCCTGGATGCTGCGGGACGCGCGGCAGGTGCAGGAGGCGGACCGCCGCCAGGCCGCCCACGGCCAGCCGGCCGTCGCGCAGGTCGCGCCGCCACTGTTGTCGCAGCCCGGGAGTTCGAATGCAGCCGGTCAGGCCGCCGGGTCCACGGTCAATCCCTCAACGGAAACACTGGCTTCGGCGATTGCGGCCGCCCAGTCGGCGGTCACCGTCCCGACCACCAACGTGATGCAATCCGCCGCTGCCGCCGCCGAGGAAGCGGAGCGGCTGGCGAACTATCTGGCCGATGAAAAAGAACGCTTTCCCTATCGCGTGCGCACCACGGACCGGCCGCTCGATGAACTCGTCCGCCGCGACGACGTGTTGCTCCTGCGCAACGCCTTCATCGACCTGAACCGGCTCGGGGATTTGCAATTGCCGGCCGAACTGACCAGCCGGGGGACGCCGGGTGCGTACATCGTTCACGCGCGGGGCGGCATCGACGAGCGCATGTACGCGCTGCTGCAATCGGTGAACGCGGAGGTCATCTCCTATTTGCCCAACAACAACCTCCTTGCCGCCATGAACGCGGCGGCGGCGGAAAGCCTGGTGCAAAGCCGGCCGGATGTCGCGGTGCTGAACTATGAGCCGTTTTACAAACTGCCCGATGCCCTGCTCGCGGTCGTGCTCGACGGCGAGCCGTTGCCCACGGAATGGCTGCGCGTGACGGCGCTGCCCGGACGCGGCGACACCGTGCGCCAGGAGATCATCGGCTTCGGCGCGCGGGTGATGGGGCAGGAGCGCACGCCCTTCGGCGACCAGTTCATCATCGAGCCCGGCGCGGCGGATGTGCTGACGCTGGCCCGGCTGACGGACGTGCTGGCGGTCGATCCGCACGCCGGCCGCAAGCTGGCCAACGACCTCGCCCGCGTGGTGCTGGGCATCGCGACCAACACCTTCGAGGCGACGGAAGAAACGGGCGGCACCAATTACCTCGGCCTGACCGGCACAAACATCCTGGTCAACGTGAACGACACCGGCGTGGATGTGGAACATCCTGACCTGCTCGGACGCGTGCTGTTGGACGTGCCTTCGACTGGCATCGATCTTGACGGTCACGGCACGCACGTGGCGGGCACGATCGCCAGCTCGGGTGCCAATTCCCCTGACCTGGGCGGTGAAGGAATGATTTGGACGGGCTCGATCTCGAACGCGAACTTTCGCGGCATGGCCCCCGACGCGACCATCTTCGCGCAGCCGATCAGCCTCATCACCGGACCGCTGCTCTCGGATTCCTATTTGCAGGAAAACACCGCCCGGACGAATGCCCTCATCTCGAACAACAGTTGGGGCTATGTCGGCCAGTATGATTACAACTTCGCCTCGGCCAGCTATGACGCCGCCGTGCGCGACGGCCTGCCCGGCGTGCCCGGCAGCCAGTCGGTCACCTACGTGTTCGCCGCCGGCAACGATGGGTTCGGCAATGACAACGGGCTCGGGGGCGAGGCCAGCTCGGTCGGCGCACCCGGCACCGCGAAGAACGTCATCACCGTTGGCGCGCTGGAGGTCTTGCGCAATCTGACCAACGAGGTCATCTCGATCAACAACGGCACCACGAACACCAACACACCGTTCCTGTTTTCGACCGACAGCTCGAACTTGGTGGCCAACTTTTCCAGCCGGGGCAACGTCGGCATCGGGCTGGAAGGCGACTATGGTCGTTTCAAGCCGGACGTGGTGGCTCCGGGTTCGTTCGTGGTTTCCACGCGCTCGAAGGACTGGATCGATCCGCAGAACTTTCTCTACGTCATTCCCTCCTATTTCAACGACCTGACGGTGCGGGCGGGGGCCACGAACTTCAACACCCTGTTCGTCCCGGACAACGTCACCGTGGTGCGCATCCGCGCCGTGGCGAACGCCAATTCGCCCGTGCCGTTCCCACAGTTGTCCATTTCTGCCCGGCCGGCCGCCGGAGCGTTCGTGAACTACGGCAACAATGACGTGATCATTCCCGTCACGCCGGGTTTCTGGGAGTACGGCATCGGCAACCCCACCGGACAGGATGTGCGGTACGACCTGCAGGTGTTCCAGTTCGTTTCATCGAGCGACGATGGATATTTCACCGAACTGAAGAAGTTGAACGACCAGCTTGCGCCGTATTACCGGGTGGAATCCGGCACCAGCATGGCGTCGCCGGCCGTGTCCGGTCTGCTGGCGCTGGTGCATCAATTTTTCATCGAGAAGTTCGGCGTGACCAACAGCCCGGCCATGATGAAGGCGCTGTTGATCAACGGTTCGCGCTCGACGGACAGCATTTATGGGTACGCCACGAAGGAGTTCATCAACTACCAGGGCTGGGGCCGCCCGAATTTGCGGAACAGCGTGCCCGCGCCAATGAATGATTTTGCGACGGAGACGAACGTCTGGCCGTTGCGCTTCTTCGATCAGAATTCTGAAGTCGCGCTCGCGACCGGCCAGGAGCACACGCGGCAAGTGACGATTAGTCCGGACGGGCAGTTTTATCCGTTGCGGGTGACGCTGGTGTGGACCGATCCGCCGGGCAATCCGGTCGCCGCGCTCAAACTGGTGAACGATCTGGACCTCATCGTGACCAACCTGACCGATCCGGAGAATCCGATCGTGTATTACGGCAACAATTTCGAGGGCGGCCTCAACTTCACCGCCGCCGGCACCAACACCCCGCCGGACTCGGTGAACAACGTCGAAAACGTCTTCATCAACCGGCCGTTGGGCACCAATTACTCGGTCACGGTCCGCGCCCGGCGCGTGAACGTAAATGCCGTGACCGCGCACCCGGACCAGATCGCGCAGGATTACGCACTGGTGATCTCGCTCGGCAACTCGACCCTGACCAACGGCTTCCTCAACGTCACCGACATTCAGACGACCACGCCGCCGCCGGCCACGGAAGCGCCGTTCGTCCCGGTGCCGGTTACGCACCTGGATCAAGGAGTGCCGCTGGAGCGTGAGCGGGTGGCGGCCAATCCGCCGTATCTCACCACCACCAACGGCGCGGCCAGCCAGTGGAATTTCTACGTCGTGACGAACACGCCGGCCGAAACCAACGCCGCGTTCACTTACTACGCCGTGGCCACGTTCCTGCCGGCGAATGTTTCCCGGCAACGCACGATGCTGGAGGGCGATCTCGATCTGTATCTCTCACGCGATCCGGGATTGACCAACCTGAATCCCAGCGCCATCGCGAACGCATTCAAGAGCGTGAACCGCGGCGGCAACGAGGCGATCGAAATCTCGGGCTCCACGCCGGGGGAAGTGTTTTACATCGGCGTCAAGTCCGAGGACCAGCAGGCGGTGGAGTACGGCATCATCGGTGCCTTCAGCGATTCGCCCTTCACGGATTGCAACAACTTGCGCTGCGTGTTGCGTCCGATCCTGCCGGCCAATCCCAGCATTCCCGACGGCTCGCCCGACCGCCCCGGTGGTCTGCCCGTTATTTTCCCCGGCCCGGCCGAGCAGGTGATCGTGCGCCGGGTGCTGGCGACGAACACGCTTACGCATGAATCGCCGGCGGATCTGGTGGGCACGCTCGGGCACAACCAGGACTTTGCGACCTTCTACAATCACACCTGGCCGGATGACAATCTGCCGGTCGCCGACACGCGGACGGTGGTCTATGACGACAGCCAGGAGGAGTTCCTGACGGATACCGGATTCCCGCGCCGAACCACCGATGGTCCGGGCAGCTTGCAGTTCTTCAACGGCACGGAAGGGCAGGGGCCGTGGCAACACTTCGCCATCGACAACGCGTTGAACTTCACCGGCCGGGTGGATGGCATCACGCTCACGGTCGAGAAGATGCCGAACCTGGATGATTTCGAATTCGACCTGGTGGATGGCGGTGGTTACCGCGTGGCGACCAATATCGCTCCGGGTGCGATCCGGTTGACGGTGACGGTGACCAATCTTTCCGGTGACTTGAATGTCTATGTGCGGCGGGAGATTCCGCCCAGCACCACTCAGTTCGACAAGCGCGCCCTGCTCGTTCCTCCCAGTGGGGTGCTCGAATTGACGGCGCGTGACGTGCCGCCCTTGACGCCCGGCCGCTACCATATTCTCTTCCTGGACGTGGTGGACGGCATTCCGCAACCCAACGTGCAGGCCCGGGTGGAGGTGGAATACGATCTTCTGAACGACGGCACCCAGAACTTCGTGTCCGACGGGGATGAACCGCTGATCGACGACGCCCGGACGAATTCGGTGGTCACGGTCACCAACTTCCAGCAGATCGCGAACATCGAGGTGGGCCTGCGCATCGAGCACGAGCGCGCCGCCGATCTCTCGGTCTTCCTGACGAGTCCGCAGGGCACCCGCGTATTGCTGGCGGAGAATCGCGGTCGGACGAACACGCTGGGTTACGGCGAGGGTGGGCCGAACACCGAGACCTTGCGCCGTCGCTTTCTCGATAATTTTGAAGGCTATCGCCGGGGCACCTACAACGTGGCCGATGCCTTGGGCGACTGGATTGTCACCGCGGATGAGGCGGCGATTCGTTACTCCACGAACCAGGCGTACGAAGGCTTTCGTTACCTCGCACTGACTCCCGGCGGGACGGTGACCAACATGTTTGAAACGGTGACGGACCATCTCTACGAGCTGTCTTACGCGCACCGCGGACCGGATGCCCCCGGGGCCACGCCGGCGGCGTGGTATCGGTTCGAAGACAATGCGCTCGATTCCGTGGGCGTGAATCATGGGACAGAGTTCGGTTCCCCCGCCTATGCGCCCGGCAAGGTGAATCAGGCGCTGCTCCTGGACGGGGTGAATGATCACGTGCGGATGCCAGCCTCGGCCGCGCTGGATTTCGGCGCGGGCATTGGTCTGACGATCGAGGCATGGATCAATCCTGGCGATGCGGGCAACGCCCGTCCGCTCGCGGAATGGAATGATGGCACCGGGGGTGGTCCGAACGCGGGCGTCGGCGCGCACTTCTGGCTCTCCCACACGGATGGCAATGTGGGCGGTTCGGGCAGCTTGTACGCGGACTTGGTGGACGCTGCGGGCAATTCCCATGTATTCGCCACCGAGGTGGGATTGGTTCAAGCCGCGAGTTACCAGCATGTGGCTTTGACTTACAACCGCCTGTCCGGCGATGCCGCCTTGTATCTCGACGGCACCCAGGTCGCGCAGACCAATTTCGGCGACATCTTGCTGCAAACCTCCAGTGATCTCTATCTCGGCCACCGGCCCAATGGGGCTGCCCTGGCCGGAACCCGCTTCGTGGGTGGCCTGGACGAAGTGGGGCTTTTCGACCGCGCGCTCTCCGGCTGTGAGATTCAAGCCATCGTGGATGCCGACGCGGGCGGTCGCGAGGCGGCGGACTTCTCCGCGTGCGCCCCGGCCGGCGGGGTTCACGTGACGGTCAACAACGCCCTTCAGCAGTTCACCGGCTCGGGTGCCGACTGGCAGGTGGCCAGCCTGCGTTTCACCGCCACGGATGACTTTACCCCCGTGCAATTCCGCGGCCTGCCGTCCGGGGTGAGCCTGGACTTCGTGCAACTGGTGGAAGTCATCACCAATGCGCCGATTGTTTACACGCGCTTCACGGACAACACCAACCTTGCGTTGCTGCCGCTCAAGTTCGCGCAACCGCCGTATGCTTTTAACTCCCTGTTCCTGCCCGTCAGCCAGACGGATTTTGAGCCGGTGGTGCCCGGTGATTTTGCGGCGGTCGCCACCGTGGAAAACAACTGGACGGTCATCACCAACAGCGCGGCGGTGATCCGTGATGCCGGCCTGGCCTACTCCAGAACGCAGTTCCTCGCGCTGGCGGATGGCCGGCTCAGCCTGAGCAACCTCGCCGTCACGGCGGGAGCGGAATACAACCTCACCGTCAATTACCGCGACAACAGCATCCTGTCCTGGTGGCCGGGCGATCAAACTTCGGCGGACGTGATGGAGGTCAACAATGGCACGTTCGAGCAGCCGCTATACGCGGCCGGACTGGTGCGTGACGCCTTCCAGTTCACGGGTGCCAAACCACGCCGGGTGACATTCGGTGACTCCGAAAGTCTGAACTTGGTGGAAGGATTCACGATTGAAGGCTGGGTGAATCTGGCCGCGCTGCCGGTCGGACAGACCGCGCCGATCATCGCGCGCGGTGATGACACGGGCCTGTTCCCTTATTACCTCGGTGTCCAACCGGGCGGTCAACTTGTGTTCCACATCACGGGTCCCGGCGGCGATTCCGCGAACCTGATCGGACCGGCGCTCGCGCTCAATACCTGGGTGCATGTCGGTGCGGTCATGGACAATGGCACGGGAGACCTGCGCCTGTTCGTGAACGGCAGCGTGTTGCCGGTGGCCTCGACCAACATCACCTTCCGACCGGTGGAGGCGCTTGATCCGCTGGAAAACCCCGAAGTGGCAATTGGCGCGCACCGCAGCCCCGCTCTGGGCGCGCTCAACGGGTTGATTGACGAGTTGACCGTTTATGACCGCGCGCTGAGCGCGAGCGAACTGGGCGCGGTTTACCGGGCGGATGCCGACGGCAAATCCGGCGCGGGCGAACTGCCGCAACCGGAGCCGCTCCTGCAGGTGATCATCGACGGTCAGGAAACCAACACCGTGGTGGGTTCACGGCTCTGGTCGCAGGAAACCTACAGCATCACCCCGACGGGAACGACCCTGTCATTCGACCTGATCGGCAACGCGCAAGGCATGCTGGTGGATTCGCTGCTCATCACCGAGACGCGCAGCTCCAACCATTACCTCGCGGAAGAGCTGCTGAAACCGTTTGTCGGCGAAAACGCCGGCGGCGAATGGTCGTTGACCGTCTGGGACAACCGGGTGGGCGCGCCGGTGGACGCCCGACTGATCAGTTGGACGCTGGACATGGTGTTCGCCAATACGAATGCCGGTTGCATCCCGCTGACGCATGCGGTGTTGGTGACGAACACCATCCCGGCGGACTCCTGGCAGTACTTCTGCGTGGACGTGCCGCGGGCGGCCAGTTATGCGACGAACTTCATGTCGGCGACCGCGCCCCTGGACATGCAGTTCAGTCAGAGCGGCCTGCCGGATGGCACTTATGCCGGTGACGTGCTCTTCCTGTTCAACACCTTGAACGGCACCGCCACGCTCGGCACCAACGGATTGGCCATCATCGAGGACGGCACGGCCCTGCCGTTCCAGGGCACGCCGCAGTTGCAGCCCGGTCAGCGCTATTACCTCGGTGTCTATAACCCCAACCCGACGGACGTGGAGGTGCAGACCGCGGTCGAATTCGACCTGATCGACGGCATCACCCGCCTGACCAACGGCGTGCGCGTGGTGAAGACCATCCAACCCGGCCTGGAACTGGATTACTTCCAGATCGACATCTCGCCGGATGCACTGGAGGTGGCTTTTGAAATCCTTGGTCCCGATGGTGACGTGGACATTCTCGTCCAGCAGGGTCCGGCCTTGCCCGGCACCAACCGCTTCGACTTCGCGGATGATCCGACAAATGTCCTGTTGCCGCTGGTCCGCAACAAGCAGGTGGTGCTCGACACGACCACGGTGCCGACCCTCGCGGGCTCCCGCTGGTTTGTCGGGGCGTGGAATCAGGAGACCAATCCGGTCGCCTACGAGATGCGGGTCACCGAAATCTACGGTTACGATCCGCTGACGGTGGACCCGGCGGTGGTGAACATCATTCCGCTGGCGAATGGCGTGGAATACGCCGGCACCCAGCCCGCCGGGGTATCACTGCGGACCTTCTACCGTTACAGCGTCACCGAAACCAACCCGGCGGTGCTGTTTGAAATCTACGATGCGGATGAGGATGTCGATCTGCTGGTGGCCCGCGACCAACTGCCTTCCATTCTGCAATGGGACTATCGCAGCATCGAAGGTGACCTGACGCCCGAACTGGTGCTGCTGCGCACCAACACCGGGCCGGAGGATGTGAACGCCGACTGGTACATTGGCGCGCCCAACCACGGATTCAGTCCGGCGAACTTCACCGTGCGCGCGGTGGTGACCGATCCCACCGGCATCATCATTGGCGGCCGGCCGCCAACCATCGAGGGCATCATTGTGGTGGTCATCGGTACCGAGTCTTATCTCCAGTTCTCGTTCAACTCGATCCCGGGTGAACGCTACCAGATCCAGTACACGGACGATCTGACGGCGCCGATTCTCTGGAATCCCATTACCACCGTCCTGACCGCCCCCGGCACCTACACGACCTTC
>CAYXDZ010000116.1:0-9084 GCA_964463815.1 uncultured Verrucomicrobiota bacterium
GGCGCATCAGCGAATCGGTGGGCGTGCCGGTGGTGGCCAGCGGCGGCGCGGGCAAGCTCGAGCACCTGGTCGCCGTGCTGACCGAAGGCAAGGCCGACGCCGTCCTCGCCGCGAGCATCTTTCACTTCGGGGAATACACCGTTGCCGATGTGAAGCGGTATTTGGCGGAGAATGGGACTCCAGTAAGGCTGACTTGAACGACTTGGTGAGGCATGGCCGACACAAACCAAATTCTGAATGATCAGGAGTTTTGGTCACGACTTGAGTACGCTGCCTGTCGCTGGCTTGAGAGTGCTGCTGACCTGAACATGAGGCGGTATTGGATTGATGGTTTTGTTCCCGATGACGCGACCACCACGCAAAGAGGACTGAATGTCGAAGGTGTGGTCTGGATCGGCGAACGGGAAAACAGTCACCAGCATGGCTGTCGCTTTGTGGCTTCCGTGCCTCAGATATTGCTGGATAGGCGGCGGGAAACTTTCGCGATTGAGAGTCTATCGCTAGATTCGGGGCGGGAATGCCTGGCTGTGGTGATTGCCTGCCAAAATCAAGTCGCTTGAATCAAGAGAACGTCATGCCAGCTTCAAGAATGAAGATTGGGCTTATCAGCGGATCACTGCTGGCCAGTGGGGGCGTGGGCATTTTTCACTTCGGGAAATACACAGTTGCGGACGTGAAGCAGTATTTGGAAAAGATTGAAATGCTGATACGAACAAGCTGATCGCCCGATCCCATTGAACACAACGATGAGGCGTCGCACCAAAACAGTTGTATCGCTGATCGCGGTTGTGGGCCTGTTGTTTGCCGCCTGGCTTGTTTTTCCAAGTGGTGTAGTTGTTCGCCTACATAACGCCAGTGCCGCAGTGATCAGCGACATCAGGGTTGTTTTCGAGGGCGGGGCCAAGACAGCCCGACAGTTGCAGCCCGGCGAGTTCTTCAAATGCAGAATCAGTCCGGATGGCGAGTCTGACTTAGAGATTGAGTTCGTCAGTGCATCGGGGATCAGGCAGACCGTCAATCTGGATGTCTATCTTGATCGGTACCATCGAGGTTCGATTGAGATCACCATCCAAACCGACGACAAAGTGTTCTTTGAAGACAAGACAACGTTTTGATTCTCTCAGCGCCGATTAGCGAAAATTAGCGGTCCGCAATCTTATGCACCTTGATCCCACGCAAATGAAATGGCTGCCGGTGGTCTTGCTGGTGGGCAGCAACGTGTTCATGACCTTCGCCTGGTACGGGCATCTCAAGTTCAAGAGTTCGCCGCTCTGGCTGGTGATCCTCGCGAGCTGGGGTATCGCCTTCTTCGAGTACCTGCTCATGGTTCCGGCCAACCGCTGGGGCCACGCGAACTTCTCCGCCACGCAGCTCAAGATCATCCAGGAAGTCGTCACGCTGACGGTGTTCAGCGTGTTCGTCATCACCTGGCTCGGCGAGCGCATCCGCTGGAATCACGTCGCCGCGTTTGTCTGCATCCTCGCCGCCGTGGCCTTCACCTTCCTGCCCGGCCGCGTGGACAAGGAACGCCCACTCGATCCACCGGCCGCGCAAATGTAGGATCGTGCTCCCGGCGAGCGACGCACGCAGTAGCGCAGGCTGGCAGCCTGCCGTGTCGCCGACTGGCAATCGGCAGCGCGTGATCAACAACGGCCGTCACCGACAACCTGGCGGGGCCACCCAACTCAGGCTGCCAGCCTGCGACACGGCAGACAAACTGTCTGCGCTACAGCGGACAACATGTCTGCGCTGCCCGAGCCATCCGCGGCCGCGGAACAGCAGTAAGGCGGAAACGGATTTGATGCGAATTTCGCGAATTAGCGCCAATTCGTGGAATCCGCGTAAAAAGTCTGAGTTCAGGGTTCCAGTTCGGCGACAGTCTTGATTATGCCGAGCAATGCGCGCCCCCTCGGTCGCGAGCGTTGCGCAAACTTGATCTTTCGTTACCTCCGGGGTTCGGGCATTTTCACGGCATCACATGAAGTCAAACAAAGTCATCGCCTTGTGTCGGTTGGTTGCAGCTTTCCTTTTTGTGTCGGCGACTCAGCCGGTGTTCGCCGAACTGCGCACCGAAAAAATCTTTGGCCCGGAAACCAGGACTGGGGACTACAAGCATCCGTCCTCGATCACCGAACTCGACAACGGGGATCTGCTGCTCGCGTATTACGGTGGCGGCGGCGAATACGAAACCGAGACCGCCGTTTATGGCTCGCGACTGAAGCGCGGTTCCAAACGCTGGTCCAAGCCCCTCGTGCTGGCGGCCAACCCGATGTATTCGATGGGCAATCCCGTGATCTGGCAGGCAACGGACGCGCGCGTGTGGCTCTTCTTCGTCGTGCGTCCCGGCGAGACGTGGTCCACCTCGCGCATCGGGGCCAAGACCTCCGATGATCGCGGTCGCACCTGGTCGGACACGTTCATGGTCACGTTTGACGAGGGCACGATGGTCCGCAGCCGCCCGATTGTGTTGAATGATGGTCACTATCTGCTGCCGATTTATCATGAGACGGGCGCGGACACCGAGAAGACGGGTGCGGACACGAGTTCGATCTTCCTGCGTTTCGATCCGGCCACACGCCAATGGACCCATTCCAACAAGGTCTTCTCGCGGATGGGCAACCTTCAGGCCGGCGTGGTGGAACTGGAGCCGGGGCATTTGCTGGCGCTCTGCCGTCGGGGCGGAGACTACGAACCCGGCGACGACGGCTACGTCGTGAAGACCGAGTCCCGCGATGGTGGCCGGACCTGGAGCGCGGGCGTGGAAACCGATTTCCCGAATCCCAACGCCTCGGTCGAACTGATCAAATTGGCGAGCGGCAATCTACTGTTCATATACAACCACAGCATGCATGAGCGAACGCCGTTGCGCGCGGTGCTTTCGAATGACGGCGGCAAGACCTGGCCGCGTAAACTGGATCTGGCGTCGGGCGAGGGCTCGTTTTCGTATCCCACGGCCATCCAAACGCGCGATGGGAAGATCCACGTGACCTACACCTCGGATGATCGAACGACGATCCGCCGGGCGACCTTCGATGAGCGGGATCTGAAGTGAACGGCGCTTGGCCGGCACTGGGGCTCGCACGACCTTTTGTTTCCACCTCCGCGCTTGAACGGCAGGTTCTTGCGTCTGTCTGACTGCCGGTGGCAAAACCACTTGCGCCACCCGGAGAGCGCGGGCAACACTGAAGCCACCAACGATGCGTCAGGCAGTCTCAATTATTCAACCCAGAGGTCTCTCGGCAAGGGTGACGGCGTGGTGCTGTGTCGTCTCGGCGTGCCTGAGCATTGGCGGTTTGTCGGCGGCCACGCTGACGGCCTCCTTTAACACACCGTCATTGCAAGTAGGTCAAATTGCGTTCTTGGCCCTCACGTGCGAAGGCGGCACGCCCGCGCTGCCGCCAGAATTGCCCCCCCTCGACAACGCCCAGACTTATCGCAGCGGCCAGTCCACCCGCTGGCAGTCAATCAATGGCGTCGCCACGGTGGCGATCAGCTACAATTTCCAGGTCATGCCCCTCAAGGCGGGCGAGTTGACCATCCCGGCTGTCGCGGCCGTCGTCAATGGGCAGCGGATCACCTCGAAGCCGCTGACCATCAAAGTGCTCACCGCCGATCAGGCGCAGGCGGCCGACCCGGAAGCGCTGGAAAAGCTTGCCTGGATCAAGATTCAAGTGCCGAAGAACGAGGCGTATCTGGGGGAGGTCATCCCGGCGCAGATTCAGGTTTACGCGACGGCGGCGGAGAATCTCCAGTTACACCAGTTCAAGGCCGAGGGTTACACGCTGGGCCGGGCGACGCACACCAGCCAGGGGCGCGTGGTGGAGAACAACGTGGCGTATCACGTGATCACGTTTCACATGCCGATCGCCGCCCGCAAGGTCGGCCGGCTGCCAGTCGGCCCGGCCGAATGCACGCTGAACGTCCAAGTGCCGCAAGCCCCCGGCAATCGCAACGACCCGTTCGCGCAGCTTGACGTTTTCGGCCGGCCCCAGATGCGGCCGATGCGCATCTCCAGCCAGGTGGAGAACATGAACATTCTGCCGCTGCCGACGAACAACGTGCCGCCAAATTTCAGCGGGGCCGTGGGCTCGTTCTCGATGAAGGTCACGGCGGGTCCGACGAATTTGATGGCGGGTGATCCGATCACTTTCCGGGTCGAGATTCAGGCCAAAGGCACGCTGGATGACCTGTCCCTGCCGGAGCAGTCGGGCTGGCGGGAGTTCAAGACCTACCCGGCGACCAGCCAGATTTTGCAGAAGGATCCGCTGGGTCTCTCCGGTACGAAGCTGTTCGAGCAGATCGTGGTGCCCGCCCATGCCGAGATCACGGAACTGCCGCCGTTTCAATTCAGCTACTTTGACCCGGAGCAGCGGCGGTATCACACGTTGACGCACCCGGCGATTCCCCTGCGCATCACGCCCAACACGACGCCGACGAGCCAGCCCAGTTTTGCGGGTGGCTCGCCCGCGCCACAACCGGAGACGGAGAAACCCCGCGCCGACATCGCGCACATTGAACCGCGACTCGGCACGCTGGCGACGAGCGCCGGGACTTTCATTCAGCGTCCCTGGTTTTACCTGCTGCAAGGGCTGCCCATCGTGGCGTGGCTGACGGCGCTCTACTGGCGCCGCCGGCAGCAGGCGCTGGCAAAGGATCCCCGGCTGTTGCGCCGCCGACAGGTCGAGCACCTGGTGCAGACCGGTTTGAAGGAGCTGCGACTGCTCGCGGAGCGCGGGGACGGCGAGGCGTTTTACGAGACGACGCTGCGGCTGCTGAAGGAGCAGCTTGGCGAACGGCTTGATCTGCCCGGGGTCTCCATCACCGAACAAGTCATCGACGACCGGCTGCGTTTGCGCGGTGTCCCGACCGAAACGTTGAACCGGCTGCATGAGCTTTTCCAAACCTGCAATCATGCCCGTTACGCGGGGCAGCGATCCGTCGCCGATCTTAACCATTCGCTGGCCGAGCTCGAAGCGTTGCTGGCCACCCTGAAACAGGTGCGCGCCAAATGATTTTGTCGTTCCGCAGACTTTGTTACAGCTCCCGTTTGACGCTCGCCCTCGCGGTGGTCTGCCTGGCCGGAGCGGCCCACGCGGCGGACGAGATGACTGCGAAATTCGAGGCGGCCAATCTGCTCTACGAAAAAGGTCAGTATGAGCCGGCGGCGGCGGCTTATGAACAGATGCTCACGGACGGCGTGCGCTCGGCGGGGTTGTTGTTCAATGCCGGCAACGCGTGGTTCAAGACTGGTCAGACCGGCCGCGCGGTGGCTTGCTGGCTTCAGGCCGAGGCGCTGGAACCGCGCAATGAACGCATCCAGATCAACCTCGACTTTGCGCGCGAAGCCGTCACGGGCGGAATGGTTCCAGTCCCGCTCTGGCCGGCGCAGTTGAAGCTGCTTACCCTGGGCGAATGGGCGGCCCTCTTTCTGGCCACCGGCTGGTTCTTCTTTGGCTTGCTGGCAGTGGCCGCCTGGCGGCCGGCCTGGCGGGGGCGCATCCGGCTGCCCGCCGTGATCAGCGGATTCGCTCTGGTCGTGACGTTGACGCTGCTGGTGATCACCGTCCGCGACCGTGCCAACACCATCGTGGCCGTTGTGGTGGTAAAGGAAGCGGTGGTGCGCTTCGGACCGCTGGCTGAATCCCAGAGTGCGTTTGTGGCGCGCGACGGGGCGGAGTTCCGCGTGACCGACCGCAAGGAGGCCTGGCTGAAGGTGGAGGATGCGCTTGGCCGCGAAGGCTGGCTGCTGGGAAATCAGGTGATCCAATTGCGGGCGGGGCAGGTGGTTTCAGATCCTGCCGCCCCCGGTCCGGGAGGACCGCTGCATGCCGCGGCTCATGCCGAACACCGGTGATCGAGGTTCAGCGCTCCGGAAATGGAGCGGTATTTCCGGTGTGAGGATCGTTTCAAGGAGAGTGTCGTCAGAAAATCCCTTGCGCGCGCGGGGTCGAGTTTCTACATTGCGCCCCGCTTGACGGCTCCGGATGGACGCTTAGCTCAGTGGTAGAGCATCGCCTTCACACGGCGGGGGTCGCAGGTTCGAAACCTGCAGCGTCCACCATCCCTTCCAAAATTCTCCCGCCAGATAAATCCGCGTCCATGGCTTTGGACGCCTACATGCCCGGCGTTGCCGCTGCCGGACCGCGAAAACCTGGGATGATGCGCGTGGTCGCGGCCGCATACGGGCATGTGGTCTGGCGACCTGATCCGGACACGATCAGTGGTCCTTGCGGTGGGTCAGCAGGTAGCCGATCAAGATGCCCATGCCGACCGCGATTCCGACGACGGGATACGGGTGTTTGTGCATGGCCTTATCAGCGACCCGGGCACCTTCCACAGTGCGCTCGCGGGCGCGTTCAAACAGCCCCCTGCCTTCGTCGAGTGACTGGGCCAGTCGTTTGCGGGCTTCACCGATTTTGTCGCCGGCCATGTCGGCGGTGGCGGCGATCAATTCGCGGGCATCTTCGGTGAACTGGCCCAGGTCTTTGCTGACGGCTTCGATTTCTTTGTTCATAGTTTTTTTGAATTTGGCTGGCTGGCGTTTTTAAGGGGGACCTTTTCCGCGGCATCGAGATGCGCGGCTTCCGGCGTGCGGGCGACTTTCAAGATCGAGTTCTGTCCGCCGAACGGGTTGGGCACGCTCTCCCGCGCGGCCGGGTCGGGCCGCCATTGGCCGTCCACCACGAGGCAGTATTCGTAGGTGCCGGGGGGCAGCACCGTTTCCTTGAACCAATGGCCGCTGCCCACGGGGTGCATGGCCTTGGCGGCGGGCTGCCATTCGTTGAACGTGCCGGCAATCGCCACCGTGGTGGCGGCCGGATCAAAAAACTCAAATCGCACGGGCTGGGGTTCAGCGGCGGTGTGCCGGGGATTATCGTGATGCTTGCTGTGTTTCATGTCGGGCAATAATTCGATGTTCAAACAGGATACGAGTTCAGCTTAACTACATCAAAATGCCGTGGTAACTGCCTCCTGGAAATGGGGTGTTACCCCCGCTTTCGCGAGCGCACTGCCTGCCGGTCGTCCGGTACCTTGGCGCCACTCGCGCACAGGCACGCACCAAAGATAAAGACGCACCCGGAGACGTAGATCCACAACAGCAACGCCATGATCCCGCCAAACGCACCGTACAGCGCGTTCAAGGTGGCGAAGTCCTTCAGGTAAATGACAAACAGGGCTTCCGCCACCCGCAATAGCAACGTGGCACACAGGGCACCCACCCAGACTTCGGCAAACCGGGTGGGCCGTCGCGGAGCCAGCCGGTAAAACAGGCTAAGCCCAAGGAACACCACCACCAACGGGACCAAGAAACCGATCGGTTCAAATATCCAACCATCCCAATTGCGTGCCGGCACCAGCCAGCTCCTCGCCATTCGCACCAGGATGGGTGCCGCCAAGCCGAGCAGCACCGCGCCCGCCGTGCTGCCGAGCAGCAGCAGGCTGCGCAACGGCAGCCGCCACCAGTTGTAGCCCTCGAGCCCCCAGGCGTGATTGGTCGCCCGAATCAAGGTGGTGAAGCTCTTGAGAGACGCCCAGACCAGGACAACCAGCGCGACGACTCCCGCCTGTTCCCGGGCCGCAACGACGCCGCCGATCGTTTCGGTGATTTGGCGTTCCATCTCGCCGCTGATCGGCGCGCGGCTGTGCAGGTAGGCGATAACCTCGTTTGCCGCCCGCTCTTGATCCACAAAGAACGAGGCAATGGTGACGAGCAGGAAGATCAGCGGAAAAAGGGAGAAGAATGCGTTAAAGGCAAAGGCCGCCGCCCATTGCGCTCCGTCCAACCGGAAAAACTTCCCGGCAGCGTGACGAACCACGACCCAAACGCGGCCGGCCAATCGACGCAGCTTGTCAACAATCACGCGTTTTGAAAATGCCGCCTCCGGCGCGCAGTAATGCAGATCCTTCACTGATGGAGCATGGCACCGACATCCTGTGGGTCTTATCGAGAAGCAGGATGGTACCGGCTTCGATTGACGAAGCCGGCACCTGAACTTGCAGGATCGGGAGAGATTTACCGCCCGTCCCCGTCCGCATCGCCCGGCAGGGCGCGCTCGACCCGGTTCCAAGCATCCCGCGTGGCGTTCCGGGCTTTATCCCAGGCAACACTTCCGTTGCCCTTGCCCTTTTCGTAGTTACGCTGGAGATCCGCCTCTACTTCCTCGTATTTTTTTCCGGGATACTGGCTTCGTCCTTCGTAGCCGGTGCGGTAGGCCGATTGATAGTTGGTGTAGGGGGCGTTCGGCTCCACGTACTTTTGTTTTGAGAAGTTGGTTTTCCAATAAGCATCCTCGACGGTGGGGTCTATTTTCTCGGCAACTCCCTTGCCGGTCAGACCGCCCACGACGGCCCCGGCGACCAGGCCCACGCCGGCCCCGATGGGCCCGCCCAAGGCCCCAATCGCGGCGCCGGCGGCGGCTCCGCCTGCGGCACCTATCCCGGTGCCGACCGGATGCGCGCCCGGCGTGCCGGTGATGGGATCACGGTTGGCGTCGGTACCTTTTTGTTTGTCTTCTCGGATCGTAGTATCTTGGTTCATAATTATGTTCCTGTTCGCTTCTTGGTGGTCGGTTTTACCGCTTCAAGTGGTTGCCACCAGTAGCGGCTAATCTGCACCACAGACACGGGTGCGGGCTATGGGGTGTAACCCGGTCTGCCACTACGAAGCCTTGGGGGGAACACCCCATATCGCGCAGGCGCGGCCAAACCTACAGTGCACCCATGTCTACCGAAACTATCCTCATTATTGTGGTTCTGGTGCTGTTGCTCGGCGGGGGCGGCTTCTACTTCAACAGACGACGCTAAGGCGCGCCTTGGGGAAATGCTGCCGAACGCAGATTCTGACTGGGACCCGCGCCTCTCATGGCCATCGAACGCCCAACACGCCTGGTCAGTGGCTGAAAGGAAACAAGTGGGTGTCGGATTCGCTTTACCGAGAATGCTGCCCCGGATGAGTTCGGCGGGGATCAAACTAAAGGTAATCCCATTGCCACAGCAGCCCAGTGCTCGGGGATAAAACGGTCATGAAACACAACACCCGAGCCTCACGATGGCAGATGAGGCCCGGGTGCGTTTGAACGAGAA
>CAYXDZ010000117.1:0-9023 GCA_964463815.1 uncultured Verrucomicrobiota bacterium
CTCAATTTCCTCCGCACGCCAGATCAACCGGATCGATGGAATCGGCCCCACGCTCACCCGAAGTTGCCGATACTCAAGTTCCCGCAGGCCGCAGCGGGCCGCAAACTCCTCCGCTTTCACCAGCGCGGACAACACGCCGTGCAGCGTGCGGCGGCTGGCATTGGCCGCGAGGAGCGACTGCAACTCCGAAGCCCGCACCTCCGCCACCTTGTCCAGCAGGACCATCAACCGCTGCACGGGATCAAGCTCCATTTCCACACCACCCAATTCGTAACCCGCCTTGCGGATCTCATCAGTCCCGGCCTGGATTTCGTTCAACGCGGCGGCGATGCGGTCGTCGTTTTCGGCGCGCAAGCCGGCGACGCTGGCCTGGACATCCTTGCGCATGTCCTGCAACTGCCCGGCCGTAAGCAGCACCGCATCGCGCAACCGCGCGGCCTGGCCCGGCACGCCTTCGACCGCCTCTTTCAAGTGCCCGGCCTTCTGGCCGAGATCCTGAATTCGATGAATGAACTTTTTCATGGTCTGCCTGCTTGTTGAACCGTGCCGTCAGCGAGGGTGATCAATTCCGTTCCGTCCTGGAGGCGGGCGCGCAACAACACGTCCTTGGGTCGGTTGGGATCGGCGTGAAGATTGACCGACACTTGCATGCCGGCAAAACCGCTGACATCCGCCTCCGCCAGAAATCCGAGCTTGATCAACTCTTCCAGCGTAACGGATTCCGGCACCGGCCGGCCTTTGCTGCGCAGATCGCCGGAATACGACCAGGCCGCCGAGACGATCTTGGAGGCGTCCACCTGGCCGGAAGAATCGGTGGTCAGGTACAAATAAGTCATCCCCCCGCCCAGCATCAGCAGCGCAGCCAGCAAGACCACAACAACATTTCGTTTCGTGTTCATCTCGTTTGACAATACTCAAGTTAGTCCGTCTGGCGAGCCGGCAGGTTTGTCCTCGGCCGGCCGCTGCGCCCCCGCGATGGCCTGTTGAAACTTTTCGAGGAACGCCTGCTCGTTCTCCAGCATTTCCTGCGTGAGTTGCAATTCCACCGTGCCTTCCTTCGCGCGGGCGACGAGCATTTCCTCGACATTGCGGACATGATCCCGTTGCCGGGCCGCGATGTCCTTCAACGTGGCCAGCGTGCTGTGGACCATCTCCATCTCGTGCTCCATCCGCTTCATCGCGTCGGCCATCGTGCCGGAATGTACGGCCGTGATCGCGCGGCTCAGATCCTCGCGCAGGCCGAGCAAGCCTTCGCTCAACTGTGCGCCCAACGCCCCGCCAGCGGCACCCGCTCCGGCCCCCGGTTCGCTGGCGGCACGCAGTTGCTCAACCACGGCTTTGCGCAGCGCCTCCAGGCCCCGGTTCACCGGCGCGAGATCCACGGTGACCTGCGGAGCCGGAGCGGCGGGCGGCGGTTGCGCCGCTTGTTTCTGCAACGCCGTTTCAATCGCGCCCAAGCTTCGCTCGACAGGCTTGAGGTCCAGTCGTATCGCGGCGGGCTCGCGCGACAATCCGCTTTGCAGGGTTTGTCCGATCGCCTCGAGGCCGGTCTGGAACGCCGCCAACTGTCCAACCACGCGGCTGACCGGATCATCCTGACCGGCACCGCGCGTGATCTGGTTGCGTTGAAAGGTCTTCTTGATGTCCGCCCAGCGCGCCGCTTCCTCGGGCGTGATGACGCCGAAAATTTCCTTGAACTTGAGCAGGTTCGCCTCTGCGCCCGTGGTCAGCGTCTGCGACTCGCCCTTGTAATGGTCGAGGATCAGCGTGCGGACCTCCTCGTCGTTCATGATCGGCACGACCTTTTCCGCGAGCCGGTTCATATTGCGATACGAACCCTGCAACCGAAACGGCGGTTCGGTGCGGAACTCGTCGGCCTGCGCGGCGGAATCGATGTAAGCGAGGTTCACCTTGAGCACGATCTCGCGCAGCGTGACGAGGCGGCGCATGACGTTGAGAATCTCCTCCACTTCCTGCGCCGAGTAACCGCCCTCGAAGCCGTCGGCGTTCGTGCGGTCGCCGGTCTCGGCCATGCGGAGGAAGGTGCGGATGTCCTTTTGGCTGCGGTTGGCCAGCGGCGCAAGCACGGCGTTCGAGGTGACGCAGTTCTCCACATAGCTCGCCTTGAACCACTCGCCGTTGTTCCCGACGATGTCGCCGAGGTTGTAGGTGTCGGCGCGGTTCGCGAGCATGTCGGGGATCTTGAACTTCTGCCCGCTCTCCGTGTACGGATTGCCCGCCATGACGACGACGACCTTACGCCCGCGCAGATCATACGTGCGGGGTTGACCGCGCCAGACGCCCTCGATCTTCCGCTGGCCGTCGCACAGGGAAATGAACTTCTGCAAAAACTCCGGGCTGCAATGCTGGATGTCGTCCACGCAGATCAACACGTTGTCGCCCATCTCCAGCGCGAGGTTCAGCTTGTTGATCTCCTCGCGCGCGGCGGCGTTGCCGGCCTCCTCGGGATCGAGCGACGTGACTTGATGACCCAGCGCGGGGCCGTTGATCTTCACGAACACCAGGCCGAGCCGGCTCGCGAGGTATTCGAGGAGCGTCGTCTTGCCGTAACCGGGCGGCGAGATCAGCAGCAGCAGACCCATCAAGTCCGTGCGCTTGGCCGCGCCCGCCGCGCCGATCTGCTTGGCGAGATTGTCGCCGACCATCGGCAGATACGCGCGGTCGATGAGCTGGTTGCGCACGAAGGACGACAGCACGCGAGGGCGGAATTCTTCGAGCCGCAGCCGGGCGCGCTCGCGTTCCATCAATCCCTGCTTGAGCCGATGGAATTCCTCGAAGCGCGGCACCACCTCGCGCTCGAAACGCCGCAGCCGCGTGGTAAAGTCGAGGTAATCGAAAACGTAACGCCCGCCCGTTATCAGCGAATGCGCACCGCGCAAGCCATCGATCACTACCCGTGACGCTGCCAATACCGGCGTGCGCGGCATCCGGTCCCCACAGAAGACGATGGCGGTGATTTCCTCCAGGTGCCGTGACCTCGCCTCGGTGGCAGCCGACGTGAGCCGGCGCTGATCAGTCTCGGATTTCGGATTTCGGATTTCGGATTTCTCAGAGTGAGCCTCCTCGCGTCGGCTGCCACCCGTAAGGAGGAATCCCCGCACCCAGTCGCGCACCAGTTCCAGTTCACTCTCCGGATGCGCGGTCAGCGGCTCGCGCACCGTGCGGAAATTGTCGTCCGCTCCCTTGGTCACGAGATGTTGCTGAAACTCGGCGGCCAGCCGGTCCGCCTCGTTGCTCACAACAAACGACTCGCCGTTGACCAGTTCGTGAAAGAGATACTCGCCCGCCTCAACGGCGAGTTCCTCGGGATAGAGTGGCGTGGTCTTGAGGAACGCAGCGATGAGTTCGCTCAGTCCGGCGATGTAGCCGCGCTGCGCCGGGTCGCCGGGGAATAGGCGGTTGCGCTCTGCGAATCCATTCAGCTTGTTCGTCCAGAGCGTGCGGGTGTCTTCGGCGCAGAACGCATTCCAGAACACGGCGGCCGCGGCGCGGGCCGTGGGATGAAAGCGCGCCAGTTGCAGCGCGGCGTGCGTCGAAGCCAGCGCATGGACGATGCGCGCGGCATCGAGGTCGTGGACGCCCTTCGTGTAGCCCTCCTGATAACGCGGCCCCATGAACTCCTGCACGAAGGCGAGGCGTTCGTCCTCGGACAGCGCGAGAAAATCGTCCAGACGCGGAGCACCGGCCTCCGGCACGGCACGATCCGTCGGCCGCACCGAACCCGCCGGGCCGGAGGCCGGCGCTCCACCGCGTTCCAAGCTCTTCAACATCTGCCAGGCGAGATATTCGGCGCGATAGACCGTGGGATTCTCCGAAACGGTTTCCTGTTCCCACACGTCGCGCGTGGCCAGAAACGCCTCGTCGGTGATCGCCTCGAAATACTTCGTGCCGGTCAGGTGCAGATGCTGCACGCCGTCGCGGTTCACCACCGTCAGATCGAGCGGCTGGGTGTTGATGTTGAACCGGTGCTTGCCGAGTTGGATGACATCCGCGCCACCGATGAACAATTCCTGCTTGTCCTTGAGCTGCCGCACCGCCTCCTGCTGCACGGATTTGATGCGGCCCTGAAGATCGTCGGCTTTGACCGAATCGCCCAGCTCCATGAGCTGCTCGATGGTCTCGCGGATCTTCGCCGTCATCAGATCCGACGCCATGTAGGTGTGGATCTCCTCGACGGTCTTGAAGCCGGCCAGGCGGTTGTGGATGACCTTGAGGATGCGCTCGGCGGCGGTCATCAACGCGTTGGCGCGCTTGTTCCGCTGCTCAACCAGCGCAAGCTTCCGCTGTTCGAACGCCTCGTAAAGTTCCGTGCGCCGCTCGGTGAGCTGGACGGTGTATTCCTCGAAGCCCGCGAACGCGCCTTCCAGTTCCTCGATTTGAACCGTGAGCCGATTCAGGTATTCGTCGCACTTGGCCGGCGAATCGCAGAGGTCGAGATAACTCGCGGCGGACTGGCTAAGCAACTTGAGTTGGGCGTTGAACTGCGCCGCGCCCTCGGCCGCCATTAACGACGTAAGCCGGTTCTTCAGCGCGGCCTTGACCTGGTTGAGCGTCGAATAAACCGCCGTGATGCCGTCGATGATCCTCGTGGTCTCGGTGGCGTCGTCGATTTTCAGGCTGTTGACGATCTCGATGAGCATCTCCAGCTCGCCTCCGGCCTCGCCCACGGATTTCTCGATCTGCTTCCCCTCGGCGACCTTCGTCACCTTGTCCACGGCGGCGAGCTGTTCGGCGGCCTGTTTGCGATAGGGTTCCAGCGCCTCGGGCTTGAGCAAAAACTTCACGCATGCGCCGGACAATTCCTCCGTCTGCGCGGCCACGGATTTCTCGAGCGCCTCGACGTGCACGACCTCGACGTAGCGCACGTCGCGCAACGTGATCAACTCACCGCGCAGATGCCGCAATGCGGCGAGGTTATGAACGAAATCCTCCAGCTTGTCGCGGCTGGCGCGGCGTACGAGGTTGAAGCGTTCGTCGCAACGCTTGCGGACGTCCGCCACGCGACGCACCGCTTCCTGCTGAAGCCGGCGCACCTTGTCGAACTCGTCCACCGCCTTGTCGGCCACGTCCCGCACCTGCCGTAGCGCCTCGTCGAGCCGGAAGCCGTCCTCGCTCGCCAGCCACGGATAGGCATCGAGGATCGTCTCCGAACGCTTGACGAGATCGGTGTACAGATCGGCGTAAGGCGTCTCCTTGCCGGCGAGCGTCAGCACCTCATTCAGCTCCGCGAGACACCGCACGACATCCTTGTTGCCGACTTGATACAGGAACGCGTCCTTGCGCCCGGCCGGTTCGAACCCGGGCTGGTGAAACGGGGTCTGCCGGAGTTGCACCAGGTGATGTTTCTGCGGCGATTCTTCCGCGCGAAAGAGCAGCAGATGACCGTTGGGAAACAGCGCGAACCCGTGACAGGTGATCCGCTCCTCGACCTTCTGCTGGATCAACCGGTAGGGCATCAGGACGTATTCGCCCGAGGCCCGCGCGTAGAACACATAGAGCGAGTCTTCGCCGTTCGGCGCGTGAATCACCCGCTCCAGCACCAATCCCATCTCGCGGCTCTCGAACAGTTTCAACTCGCCGGTGCCGAGGTAATAGCCGTCGGGGAAGATGAGCCCCTGGTCCTCCGGCAGGCGCACGCACGACTGACCAAGCGAGTCCACACGCACGAGCGAGTGCAGTTTCTCGTTGAAGATGAAGTGGCGCGCGACGGTTTCCTTGTACGGCCGGACTTTAAGCAGGATCAGATGATCGAGCGCTGCGTAGGCGATCTCGGCGTCATCCACCTTCTGAAACTTGTCGTCCACCGGCTCGGCGTAGATGCCCTCGCCGCTGGCGGTGTTGTCCTCGACCTTGATGGTCAGGTCGCCGCCGACGCACTCGACGAACACACGATCCGCGATGGCGATGTGCGGATGATCGCCGTAACGATAGGATTCGCGATCGGGCGTCTGCCAGCGGAACTCATGCGCCGCCGGGTAACCGATCCGCCGATACTCCGCCTCCGACCGGCCATCGAGATAACGGAGCTGACCGTCGGCGAAAGCCCACTTGAAGACGGCGAAGTCGTTCAACGACGCGCTGGTGCCGAACTTCATGAAGAGGTGGCCGCCCACGACCGCGAACTTCCGGAAGGCGGTCTTCTCATATACGTTGTAGAGCCGCTTGAAATCGGTGATGAACTGCTTGTCGGCGAGCGGCTCCAGCGATTCCTCCTTGAAGGCGGCGGCCGCGTCGTCCCAGCGGTAGATCGCGAACACGTCCGCCAGTTCGATCTCCTTCTTCAATCCGAACTTCACATTGAACCCGAAGAGAAACCGGTGCTCGTCGAGTTGCACCAGATCGCGCGGGATGCAGTTGTGCGCGGTGATGATGCGGTCGGCGCGCAGCAGCTTGAACTCGATCGCGCCGAACACTTCCTGGCGACTGGCATTGAGCCGGCCCATCCGCTCGCGCAACGCGGCCGCCTGCGTGAGCAACCGCTGGCGAATGACCTCATACGTCGCGCTGCCGAGCGCCTGCGCGGTGGACGGCGCGGGGGAATAGGGCGCGGATGCGCCTTCGGGCGGCGGGGCGGATTGTTGTTCGGGAACGTCGGCCATTGCTCAGATGCTGGCGGATTTCTACCGGCCCTCCAGGGTTTGCGCTACTTGTTCGCCGCCGACCCACGGCATATGCAGTGGGCTACTGTCTGGCGGCGCTCCGCGCCTGACAACAAACAAGCATCTTCCTATTTGCTCTTCCTTCATTGATCACTTTTTCTCGCGATAGAGCGACGCAGCGATTAGCCCTACCCCCATCACCGTGGCCAAGACACCGTAAACCCCCGACTTGTCTTCAGAAACCATCTCCGTCACGTAACGCGCGTTGAAACCAAACTCATCATTTGTGAAGTGGGCGACAACCCCTGTTTGCGGCCAGATGATCACCATCATACCGCATGCAGTGAAAGCAAGTCCTAGCAGCAACCCATAGCGTTGCATGGTGCTTAGGTGTTTCATGTGCTGGAGCAGGTTCTGAGTTCTTCGCATGAACTGATTGGGTCCCTCCTGGCGCGGGCTCTCAGGATAGTTCATGTCATTAGACAGTCGCTGCCGGATTATCCGCCATCACGCTTGCAGCTTTCACCTCCCCCAGCCCCTTCTCCTTCACCAGCGCGAGCGCGGATTTAATTGTGGACTTCACGCCGTCGTCCTCGGCGGAGGCGATCAGTTTGCCGAGCAACGCGGCGACGGTCAGGTTCTTCAGATCCTCGGTCTTGATGCCGAAGTCTTTCACCCATTGCGCGAGCTGGGCTTTGAAGTGCTCGGGATCGCCGTTGAAGAACGTGGTCTTGATGTCGGTGAGCGTGGCGCTGTTGTTGACCGCGCGGTCCACCGCCTTGCCGGTGCCGATGCTGCGGACGATTTTCTCGAAGAAGTCGTTCTCGCCACCCACGATGTCGATCTTGGCGGTCTTGAGCGCCTCGGAAACCACCTGGGCGTTCGCCTGCGCGACATCGCGCTGGACGTGGATGGCCGCGAGTTCGACGTCGCGTTCCTTGTTGAGGCGCAGGCGGAATTCCTCGTGTTGCTGGCCCGCCTCGTGGAGCAGCTTCATGGACTTCGCCTTCTCCTCGATGCTCTTCGCTTCGGCGAGGCCCTTGGCTTCGATCCCGGCCGCCACGGCGAGTTCCTTGTCCTTGGTGCCCTCGGCTTCGGCGGCGGCCTGGGTTTCCGTGACCTTGGCGTGGGCGTCGCCCTTGACCTGCTCCACCTCGGCTTCGGCCAGGCCAATCGCCTTGATGGCCTCCGCGTCGGCTTTCTTCGCACCCGCCTTGGCGGTGATGACCCGAGCTTCCGCGAGTCCGGTGGCGGCTTCCTGCGCGGCATGTCCCTCGGCCTCCTGCTCCATGGCGTGACGCTTCTTGTCGGACGCCTTGGCCTCGGCATCCGCCATGGTTTGCAGGCGTTCCGCCTCACGCAACGCGGCCTCGCGGGCCGCCTCGGCCGCGGTGATGATCTTGATCTTCTCGGCTTCGGCGAGGTTGCGGTCGGCTTCCTTCTGCGCCTCGGAAGCAACCACCTTCTCGACCTGGCCCTTCTTCGCAATCATCTCAGCCTCGATGAGCGTGACCTCGCGCACGCGCTCGGCGGTCATGCGCGCTTCGATGTTCGTCTTCTCTTCCTCCTGCTGGACCACCGCCTTCTGTTCCGCGACAACGACCGCGCGTTTTCGTTCCACCTCGACGGCGGCTTCGGCGACCTTAACTTCCTTGTCCATCTCGGCGAGCGATACGGTGCGCTCGCGGCGGACGCGGGCTTCCTCGCCCTCTTGCGTGGCTTCCTGTTCGAGGCGTTGCTTCTCCTTCCGAACCGTGAACTCGCGCTCCTGCACGGCGCGGTTCATGTCCTCGGTGCGCAGGCGGATGCTTTCGTCGGCTTCGAGCCGCTTGGCCTCGACCTCCTGGCGCCGGGCCTCGATGACCTTGCGGGCCTCGGCCTCCTCATTGGCCTTGATCTCGGTGACGGCGCGATTCTGCTTCGCCGTGTCCTCTTCGTTGCGGCGTCTCTGCTCGCGTTTGGCGATGTCGGCGTCGGCGTTTTCCTTCTCGACCTGAACTTGGGCGCGCTGGGTGAACTCGTTGGCCACCACGCGCTCGCGCTGGGTGATCTCCGTAATCTTTTTGATGCCCTCGGAGTCGAGCACGTTGCTTGGGTCGTGCTGTTCGAGCGGCGTCTGTTCCAGGTAATCAATCGCGACGTCCTGGAGCAGGAAGCCATCGAGATCCTTGCCGATGGTGTTTTGAATCTCGTCCCGGAACTTGATGCGCTCGGTGAACAGTTCGTGAAACTCCATCTGTTTGCCGGCGGTCTTGAGCGCCTCGGAAAACTTCGCCTCGAACAGCTCGCGCAACTGGTCCACGTCGGACACCCGCTCCGGCGTGAGCATCTGGGCCACCTTGCGCACACTTTCCTCGGTGGCGTCCACGCGGATGTAGAAAGCCACGGTGATGTCGGCGCGGA
>CAYXDZ010000118.1:0-1520 GCA_964463815.1 uncultured Verrucomicrobiota bacterium
AGCACGCGCGACAGGGGGTCATTCATCTGGAAGGGTTGGTTTCCGAGCGGTTCTCGGCGTGGATGCGCGAGCGTTCCACCAGACCGCTGGCCGTCTTGAGTGAACGGGAGCTGGCCGTGCTTTCGAGGGTAAGGCGCGGCTGCTCGGACAAGGAGATTGCCCACGAGCTGTCCTTGAGTGAATCCACGGTCAAGGGACACATCCGCCAGATTCTGAGCAAGCTGAAGGTGAACAGCCGCAGCGCGGCCGTGTCAGTTTATTTTGAGTACTTCTAAAACGGCCGGTCCAGAGGCTATCAGGGCTTGATGAGACGGATTCTAAGCTTTTGACCCTTCGAAAGAACTATAGCCGGGCGGCGCAAGGATTTGGTAAAACCATGTCGTTCCGCTTCCCGGTCACCAAGCGAGGTTCGCTCGCAAAGGTTGTTGTGGTGAGCAGACGCCAAGGAGGTGTGTGTGCTTTCTGCTGGCAGGCGGGTTTTTCCTGCTCTCTCAAGGCGCGTATTTGATGACCCATTCCCCGTTGCCGTGCCGGGCGGAAAGGATTTCATACGGCAGGCACCCCCGCAAACGCAGGAACAAGTTGGCCCCCACGGGTGCGGGCAAACTGATCTCCCGGCCGGGTTCATCCACTGCATAGCCTTGGTGTTCCGCGAACTCCACCCCCAGATCCTCCGTGAATTCCAGGACCGGCACGAGGCTTTCGGCGGCGTGCTCCGTGAGGATGGAGTGGATCCAGTCAAGCCGGCTGGAGACCCGGGTCGCATAGGCGGCGGAAGGCAGGTCCAGGGGAGACTCGGGGAGTTCATCCCAGCCGCCAGTCACGCTGTTCGTCACGAACATGCCGCCGGCATCGAACAAGGCGGCGTTGAACCCCGCGCCTTCATTGGTGTTATTGAATGGTCCATCCACGGCGTAATTGATGCCGGCAAGCTTCCACTCCCCGCCGTCTTGGATGAAAACGGCCCCGCCGGAGTCCCCGGAGGAAAAATGGGCCTCATTGGGACCGCCGTTCGCATTGAAATCGAGGCCCAGCAGCGGGCCCGTGCCCAGCCCGGCGGCGACATTGGTGCTGACGACATTCTCGCCCCAGCGCATGACCCCATCCGCCGCGCCCCAACGCCAGCCCTTCAATTCCTCACCAAGCAGTGCCGGTCCCAGCACTTCGGCTCCACGACGCGTGCCCCGGCCAAACATGACGACCGGCTTTCCGAGTTCGTCGCTGCGGGAATACAAGCCGGCATAAGCCGGAAAGAGCCCGCACACCTTGAATATCCGCAGATCGCTTTGCGGATCGCCAAACGCTTCGATGACGGTGTAGTTGGTGCCTCGAAAATTGAAAAGCTCACCGGGGGCTCCGCCCACATGTTTGGCCGTGATGAACAAGTTGCGGGCGATGGGCGTGCCGAGAAAGCTTCGCCAGCGTCCCTGCAATTCCCAGCCGCTGCCTGCCAGTTCCCCGGTGGGAGCGGTGGTGTTGTGAGCGGGATCTCCGGTCTCGTGAAAAATGAGCGCCGGGCA
>CAYXDZ010000118.1:1620-8970 GCA_964463815.1 uncultured Verrucomicrobiota bacterium
GGTACGAGCGATCACGCGCGCTTGCGCCAGGTGGCGGATGAAATTTTCACCTTGGAATCCGAGGCGGACCAGGTGCGCAACCACCTCCACGAAATGCTCGCCAGCCGGACCCTGCTGCCAATGAAGCGGGATGAGTTCTTCCGGGTCCTCGAGCATCAGGATTCGATGGCCGACCGGGCCGAGGACATCGCCGCCACCCTGACCCTCCGTGAACTGATGCTGCCGCCGTCGGTGGCGCCGCTGCTGGCGGCCTTCGTGGAGCGGGTGCTGAAGAATTGCGAACTCGAGGCCAGCATCATGTCCAAGCTTGATCTGCTCGTGGAGTCGTCCTTTGGCGGTCGCGACGCCATCACCGTCTCCCGCTTGATCACGGAGCTGGCCGAGCGCGAGGACGAGGTGAAGCCACGCCAGAACGAGTTGAGCCGCGCTTTGCTGGGTGCGGAGCCGGCGGTTCCGCCGGTGGATGCGATCCTGTGGCTGGATGTCGTCCATTTTCTGGCCGAACTTTCCAAGTCCGCCGCCCGCGTCGCGGAAGGCATCCGCCTGACACTCCAGATCAAATCCACCCATTAAGCCTCCGCATGTTTTTCGCTTTCTTCGAAACGGCGCTGCCGCACGGTTCCGTGCTGTTGATCCTGGGCCTCGCTTTCGGCTTCTACATGGCGTGGAGCATCGGCGCGAACGACGTCGCCAACGCCATGGGCACGGCCGTCGGTTCCGGCGGCCTGACGCTGAAACGGGCCGTGATCATCGCCGCCACCATGGAATTCGCCGGCGCGGTGCTGGTCGGCTCGCATGTGTCCGAGACCGTGCGCGGCAAGATGTTTGACGCGGGCGCATTTGAGCCGCTGCCGCTCGTGCTTGGATTTCTCGCGGCGTTGCTCGCCGCGGCCGCGTGGTTGCAGATCGCCACTTTTTACGGCTGGCCGGTCTCCACCACGCACTCGATCGTCGGTGCGGTGATCGGCGTGGGCATTGTGATCGGTGGTTGGGGAGCGATTCACTGGGGGAAAATCGGTGGGATTGTGCTCTCCTGGTTCACCTCGCCGGTCTGCGGAGGGGTGGTGGCGTTCGTCCTGTTGAAAATCATCCAGCGCGTGATCATCAACGACAAGCACCCGTTGCGGCAGACGTACCGCATGGTGCCCTTCCTCACCTTCTACATGGCGTTCGTACTGTGTCTGGTGATGGTTTGGAAGGGGCTCAAGAACCTGAATCTCGACTTGAATTTCGAGCAGGCTCTGGTGGTTTCGCTGATCGTTGGCTTGGTGGCGGCCTTCGCCTCGCTGGCCTGGGTGAAACGGCTGCGGCGCATGCACGAACGGGAACGCATCGAACGTCAGGTCGAGGTGGACGAATCGTTGACCGAAGGCATCCCGT
Source organism: uncultured Verrucomicrobiota bacterium (assembly GCA_964463815.1). Taxonomy (GTDB): domain Bacteria; phylum Verrucomicrobiota; class Verrucomicrobiia; order Limisphaerales; family RI-55; genus RI-55. The sequence continues at coordinate 3,001 of CAYXDZ010000118.1, forward strand.
TTGTGGAAAAGGAACATCGTGCCGACCCGGAGCCCAAGACCGTGAAGCGTCCGGCCCTCGCGCCCGGCTCCGAACTGCCGGCCCGGCGCTGGGAGCACCGGCGCGAATTTGAGTTCGAGAAATTTGAGTCAGTCTTTACGACCTTGTTGATCATCAGCGCGTGCTTCCTGGCTTTCGCGCACGGAGCAAATGACGCCGCCAACGCCATCGGGCCGCTGGCCGCCATTGTGGACATCATCCGAACCGGCGTGGTTGATGTGCAGGCTGCCGTGCCCATCTGGCTGCTGATTCTGGGTGGTGTGGGCATCGTGATCGGCCTGGCCACCTGGGGCTACAAGGTGATGGAAACGATCGGCACCAAGATCACCCAGCTCACCCCATCGCGCGCATTCGCGGCGAACATCGGCGCCGCCACGACCATCGTGCTGGCCAGCCGGCTGGGCTTTCCGATCTCCACCACGCACACCTTGGTGGGGGCGGTGCTGGGGATTGGCCTGGCCCGCGGGATCGACAGCCTGAACCTCCGCATGGTCCGCGATATTTTCATCTCGTGGCTGATCACCGTGCCCGCCGGCGCGCTCATGGCCGTGGTGTTCTATTACCTCCTGCGGTTGATCTTCCTTTGAGGGCCTGGAACCAGCCCGCTTTTTCGCGCAAGATTTTCGTAACTCTCCTGCAATTCGCGCCTTTACATCAGCAGGTCGGTCCTTATGCTTTCGCCCCGTAACACCAAACCTACTATGCGTCGCATTTCATCATTTTTGAGCCTCGCCGCTGTAACGGCGCTCGCTGTCTTCGCCACCGGTTGCGCCGGACCGGAAAAGAAACTGGGTCGCGGCCTGGCCAACCTCACCGAGCCCATCCGCATGGGTGAGATGCGGCGCTCGATGGAGCAGACGGCCATTTCCCAAGGTCCGGATGTTGCCTACACAAGGGGCTTTGTTCAGGGGGTCAATCGCACGATTGCCCGGACCGTGGTTGGGGCCTATGAAGTTGTGACCTTCCCGATCCCCGATCGTGGACCCGGCAACTACGAACCGCTCCTGAACCCGGCCAACCCGAGGTACCCCGACAGCTACACGCCCCGCATTCTGGCCGACCCGATGTTCCAGCCGGACTCCGACCTCGGTTTTGGCTCGGGCGATGTGGCTCCGTGGTTCCCCGGCAGCCGCTTCCGGATTTTCGATTAGTCGAGCCCTCTTTCCAAGGCGCCAGCACCCGGTGTTGGCGCCTTTTTCTTTTGCGTGAAGACCCTCGCCAAACCGTCCGGCTGCAAAATCAACCTGCTGCTGAACATCCTCGGGCGGCGGCCGGATGGCTTTCACGAATTGGAAACCATCCTCCTGCCGGTGCCGTTGTTTGATGGGATTGAACTCTCCCGCAACGCCTCCGGCATCCGGCTCACGACGGACCACCCCTCGCTGCCGTGCGATGACTCGAACTTGATGGTCAAGGCCGCCCGTGCCTTCTTCGAGGCCGCCGGGATTGCCCCCGCCGTGACCATGCACTTGGCGAAACGCATTCCAATGGAGGCCGGCCTGGGCGGTGGCAGTGCCAATGCCGCGACCACCTTGCTTGGTTTGAATGAACTGTTCGACGCCCCCCTGACGCCCGGGCACCTCCACGAAGTGGCCGCCCGTCTCGGCTCGGACGTGCCTTTCTTTCTGCAAGGCCATCCCGCCTTGGCCACCGGCCGGGGCGAGTGCATCGAGCCGCTCGCACCGTTCCCGGCGCTGCATGGATTGACCCTGGTGCTGGTGCATCCGGGCTTCGGGATTTCCACGGCGTGGGCGTACCGTTCGCTGGCGCGATTTCCCGACGCGCTCAACGGCCGGCCCGGCCGGTCGGCTGAACTCATCCGGTTGCTGAACCAGCGCGACAGTCCCGAGTGGGGACGGTTGCTCTACAATTCACTCGAAGCGCCCGCGTTCTGGAAATACCCGATCCTCGGCCTCTACGTGAAGGAATTCAAAAGCCGGGGAGCCGTTGCCGCGATGATGTCCGGCAGCGGTTCGACCGTGTTTGCCTGGTTTGCCACCCGGTCGCTGGCGGAAAGCTGTCTCGAACATTTTCGCACCCGTTTCGGCTCGGCCTGCTGGTCCGCCACCGTCGAAGTGACGGACGGGGTGACTGCGGGGTGACTCGACAACAAGCGCGGTTCGAGTTCTCTCGGCGAGCCGTGGAAATTCGCGCGCTTGCAGTGACCGGTGAAACTTCGCTTCAATGGCTTGTGGCCCGGCAACGTCATCCATATCCGTACATGCGCTGGCTGTCCCATTCCCCATGCCTTCCGGGTTTCTGGCAATCGTCGTGGAACCGCGCCGGCCTGCTGCTGGCGGTGGCGTTGCTTGGAGGGGCTTCGAGCGCCTGCCGCCAAGCAGAAACACCCGCCGCCGGGGCCGCACCCACCGACTCGGTCGCCGCCGGGGACTTTGTCTTCGCTGACTTGGTCGAACCCTTCACCCCGCCGCCGCTGGCTGAACTGGAGGCGCGGGTGACATGGGAGGCCCAACCGGTGCACGACGCGGTCGCGCTGCTCCGCGAACGCCAGGACCGTGAGGCGCCCTCCATCCCCGCAGCCGAGGCCGTGGGGCTCCGGAACGATTCCCCCGAAAACAACGCCGCCATCCTCGGCGCGCTCGGCCGGTTGCCGGAAGACGACGGGGCCGTGGACTGGGACGCCACCATCGTCCGGCACATCCCGATGGACGTGAAGAGCATCAACCCGATCCTGATGAGCTCGACCACGGAGTTCGACGTGGCGGGCCTCACGGGATTCGGCCTGTTCACCTTCGACGGCGACCTGAACCTTTTCGCCGTGTCGGACACGGTCGTCTCCTGGCACTCCAGCACGGACGGGCTTTATGAAAAAGTGGTGATGCGCGACGATCTGGTCTGGTCGGACGGCAAGCCCATCACGGCCCATGACGTGGTCTTCAGCTTCAAGGTCATCATGTCGAGCAAGGTGCCCGTGCCGGCCCAACGCTCGGGCACGGAAAAGCTGAAGTGGATCGAAGCCTACGACGACCACACGCTGGTCTTCTTCCACAAGGAACCGCTGGCAACCAATCCGTGGAACCTGTCGTTTTCCGTCATTCCCAAGCACATTTACGGTGAGTCCATCCTCGCCGATCCGACGCTCCAGAACAGCGAGCATCATGTGAAATACGAGCGCAGTCCCGTGACCGGCGGTCCCTATGAGGTCCGCCAGCGCACGGTGGGTCGCGAGATCGTGTTGCAGCGGCGGGAAGGGTGGAGTGCGCCTGCCGGTCGGCCAGTGAGGGAGCCGCCCTACTTCAAGGAAGTCCGCTATCGGGTCATCATTGATTCGAGCGTCGCATTGCTCGCCCTCAAGGCTGGTGACATTGAGGAGAAGATTCTCAACCCGGAAGAATGGCAGACCAAGACGAGCGGACCGGATTTCTACCGGAACAACACCAAGGCGTTCGGACTGGAGTGGGTCTATTTCTACTTCGGCTGGAACAACCAGAGCGAATTTTTCTCCGACCGCCGCGTGCGGCAGGCGATGTCGTACGCCTTCGACCACGAGGAGATGCACAACCTGCTGCTCTACGGTTTGTATGAACCGGCGAACGGCATCTTCCATCCGACTTCGCGCTGGTCGCCGCGCGATCCGCCGCCGCCCTACCGCCAGGATCTCGACCGCGCCGAGGCGCTGCTGGCGGAGGCCGGCTGGGTGGACTCGGACGGGGACGGCATCCGGGACAAAATGATCGACGGCCGGCGGCGGCGCTTCGAGTTCAGCGTCATTGTAGTCAACGCCGCCGAGCGCGTGGCCATCTGCAATCTGCTCCGGCAAAACCTCGCCGAGTTGGGCATCATCTGCCATGTCCGGCCGCTCGAGTTCACCGTGCTCCAGGAGAAGACCCTCAAACGCCAGTTTCACGCACACTTCGGCGGCTGGGGCACGGGCACGTATCCCGACACGACGGAAAACATCTTCAAGACCGGTTCGCCCCGGAACTACGGCGGCTATTCCAACCCCGAGGTGGATGCGCTCTACGAGGAGGCGTTGCGGTCTTTGGACGACACCCGGCGCGAGGAGATTTTCCGGCGCATCCATTTGCTCCTGTATGAGGATCAACCCTACACCTGGCTGTTCTTCCGGAACTCCTTTTACGCCTTCAACAAGAAACTGCGCGGTTACAACTTCAGCCCGCGCGGTCCCTACAATTACTCGCCCGGCTTCGGCAGCCTCTGGAAGCCCGCGATGCAACCCTGAGCCCGCATGGTTCCCTACCTCATCCGCCGTCTGCTGATCGGGTTTGTGACCCTGGCGATGATCACCTTTGTGATCTTCGGGCTGATCCGGAACATGCCCGGCACGCCGCTGACGATGGACCTCGCGGAGAGCGATCCGAGCCGGCAGATCAGCCAGGACGATCTCGATCGGCTGGAGAAAATTTACGGTTTGGACAAACACTGGTCGGTCGCCTACGTGCAATGGCTCGGCAATCTGGTGAAACTCGATTTCGGCCGGTCGTTCCGCGAGAAACGTCCCGTGAGCACGGTCATCGGCGAGCGCATCGGTCCCACGCTCGTGCTGTCCACCACCTCGCTCATTCTGGCTTATCTGCTCGCCGTTCCGCTGGGTCTCTACACCACCGCACGCGGTGGAAAAACCGATGAGCGCGTCACCAGCACGCTCCTCTACATGCTCTATTCGGTGCCGTCTTTCGTCACGGCGCTGCTGCTGTTGAACCTGTTTTACGTGCGGCTGGAAGGGACGCCCTTTCAGTTGCCGCTCGGCGGCATGACCAGCATGAACTACGAGGAACTCTCCGGGCTTGGCAAGTTGTGGGACCGGTTCCTCAACATGCTGCTGCCGGTGTTCTGCGCGACCTACGGCAGCCTCGCGTATTACAGCCGCTTCGTGAAATCCAACATGGAGGAGGTCGTGCGGCAGGATTACATCCGCACCGCCCACGCCAAGGGTGTGCCGCCGTTCCAGGTGCTCGTGCGCCACGCCTTCCGCAACACGCTGATCCCGTTCGTCACGCTGATCGGGCTGACGTTGCCGGGGCTGCTGAGCGGGTTCGTGATTCTGGAAAGCATCTTTACCTGGCAGGGCATGGGCCTGTTGTTCCTCGACTCGATCACCAACCGCGACTACCCCGTCATCATGGGGCTGACGCTCATGTTCTCGATCCTGACGCTGGCCGGCCAGTTGATCGCCGACATCCTCTACGCCTTCGTCGATCCGCGGGTGACGTATTCGTAAACCATGAGCAACGCTTCCCCCCAGCCCGCCACGATCGCGCCTGCCTCGCCCGGCTTCATCGCGGAGTCATGGCGGCGCTTCCGGCGGCGCAAACTGGCGTTCCTGGCGTTTTGCTTTGTGGCGTTGCTCACGCTGGTGGCCATTTTCTCGCCAGCCATCGCAGGCACCAAACCGGTCGTCTGCAAATACAAGGGCGGCATTTATTTTCCGGCGTTGAGCTACTTCAATCCGCGCTGGGAAAATGAAATCTTCTTCCGCGACGGCTTCCGCCAGCGCTACGTGGAGAACCTCAAGGAGAAAGACCCGGACAGTTGGGCGCTCTGGCCGCTCGTATATCAAGATCCTTACCGCCGCGTGCGCGAGGGCGAATGGCCCGGCCATCCCGGCAACACGAGCTACGCCCCACCAAACTCACGCAATCTGTTCGGCACCAACCATCCCGGCGTGGACGTGTTCGCGCAGATGGTTCACGGCACGCGCATCGCCCTGCTGGTCGGCTTTGTCTCCACCGGCATCGCGGCGTTGATCGGCCTCACCGTCGGCGCGCTGGCGGGTTATCTCGGTGGCAAGCTCGACATGTTCCTCAGCCGCGTCATCGAAATGGTCATGTGCATTCCCGCCCTCGTGCTGATCCTCGCGTTGCTCGCCGTGCTCGACACGCCGACGATCTGGCACCTGATGGCCGTGCTCGGGTTGACCGGCTGGACGAGCATCGCGCGGTTGACGCG
>CAYXDZ010000119.1:0-6595 GCA_964463815.1 uncultured Verrucomicrobiota bacterium
CCGAGCCGACGCCGCTGCTGCCGCCCATCGCGAGCACCCAGTCGCCGGGCTTCACGGTGGTGCGCGCGGTGAGCATGTGCATGGCGGTGCTGCCCGCGAGGGTCAGACCGGCGGAAGTGGTGAAGTCGAGCGTGTCCGGCAGTCGCACGAGCGCACTGGCCGGCACCAAGACCCTCTCCGCAAAGCCGCCATCGACTTGCACCCCGAGGATGCGGCCGACCACGCAGATGGATTCCTCGCCCTGCTGGCAGAACTCGCACTTGCCGCAAAACAGATTGGACTGAATCGCAACGCGGTCGCCGGGTTGCCAGCCGGTTACGTCGGGGCCGAGGCTCTCGACCTCCCCGGCGATCTCACAACCGGGCGTGCGCGGCGTGATCAGCGGGATGGGCAGTTCGCCTTGCTCGTGCCAGAGGTCGAGGCGGTTCAGGCCGCAGCCGCGGACACGCACGACGACTTCGCCGGCGCCCGCGACCGGGTCCGGCAGATCGCGCAGTTCGAGTTTGCCGGGTGCGCCGTGTTCGATGATCTGGATGGCTTTCATGATTCAAATTGCTGACCGCTAATCCATGCTGATACGCGCCAATAAGAGAGAGGTTGCAAACCTGCCCTACCTTCCCATCTGTCCGCGCGTCACGCCGAGTTGATTCTGAAGTTTCAGTTCGCGCCACAGGTCCGCGCCGCTGATTTCGCCGCGGAGCAACGCCTGATAGCGGCTCAGGGTTGCGGTGACTTCAGCGGCGGTTTCATTGACGAACTCGATGCGAAACTGACGCACGCCCAGTTCAAAAAGTTGCGAGTAGAACTCAGCGCCCGTCTGAGCGCGGGCGTTGTAAAGCGTGTTACGGCAACCGACGTCGGCTTTGAGCGGATGCTCCATGCCCACGCGGTCGCGGAGCTTGACGACATGCTGATCGCATGGCCGGCCACAGTCGCGGTAGTCCCGGCCCTTCGAGAGAAATGCGCAGAACACGCAGTGCTCCATGTGAAACATCGGCATGTGCTGGTGCAGCGTGACCTCGAACCAGTCCGGCGGCGCGCTGTGCAGCAAGGCGGCAAGTTGTTCGGCATTCAAGTCGTACGAAGCGGTCAGGCGCTCCAGACCGAAGCACGTCATGAAATACTCCGCCGTGAGCGAGTTGGCGACATTGAGACTGAAATCGCCGATCTTGCGGTCATCCGCGAAGAACTGGAGATGATCGTAGTTGCGCACCAGATAGCCGTCGGCGTCACACGACCGCACCTGTTTGAGAATCCAGTCCTCGCCCATTTTGAAGATACGTGGCGGTGCCACGAAGATCTCCGGCCGGAGCGCCGAATTCCCGTTCGGCCCGGACGCACGCACCCGTTCAACGGCTTCGCGGTAGCCTTTGGGATTCTCGAAATCGGCGTAGAGCGTGGTAATACCGTGTTCCAGCGCGATGCGAACTTGTTCGAGTGATCGGCAGAGAACAGTGAGCTGGGGCTGAGCCCGGTGGCTGCGATCTGCCGGCAAGCTGCCGGCCAAATGCTGGGCTTCCGGCTGGCAGCCGGCAGCAGTTTGGCGGAGCGCCCAGCGCTTGGGTTCGGCGCGGAGGCGGTCGAGCCGATCGATGGCATCGCGGCGGAGGCGGTTCAGCTCGCTGACGGGCAGGATGACGTCGCCTTCGAGCTGGGCTTCCAGTTTGCCCAGACGAAAGGGGGTTCCGCCCAGACGACCAAGCTGCTGCTCGAGCAGTTCGCGGGTGAGCGGCGTCTTCTCGGCCGCGGCCAATGGGAGGTTCGACGTCGCCTCAATGAAGTGTCCCTCCTCATCGCGCACCAGCAGATGCAGCGGGTGGCCGACCCAGCCGTGAACCTCCATGTGAACCGGCCGTTGAAAACGAAGCTGGTCGCCCTCGAAGGTCTGGCGGATGCGCCGCTCCAGTTCGGGATCGCTGGTCTTCCAAACTTTGTCGCCGGGATGCACGCGGGCGAAATCCACCGCGCCCTGACCAAACGCGAGTGCGACTTCCCGAAGGTCCGCGCCGCCAGTGCGACTCCGCGGCGGCGAGACTTGGTAAATCCGGCCACCCTCCTCGCCGGCTTCGGGATTGCCATGATCGAACACGATGCCATCACCGGGCTTCAATTCGCTGACCAGTTGCACGACCACCGCCTGCCGTTCGACGCGCAGGACTTCACCGAGGTAAACGCCGCGTTTCTTGCCGAACCGCGCATGGGCGAGTTCCTGGTTGTTGTTGCCCCGAAACCAGCCGGTGTAGAGTCCGCGCGAAAAGCTCATTTCGAGTTCGTAGCGATCCGAGGGAGGCGAGTTGAGAGCGGAGAGCTGAGGGTTGAGATCCGTCCGCGCCAGCCGATCGAGGGCCTCGCGATAGATGCGCGTGATGCTGGCCACGTATTCCGGTGACTTGAGCCGGCCCTCAATCTTCAGCGACGATACGCCGGCCGCGACCAGTTCCGGCAACACGTCGATGCCGGCGAGGTCTTGCGGGCTCAACAGGTATTGCCGGTCACCCAGCTCGACCTTGCGGGCGTCGCTGATCAGTTCGTAGGGCATGCGACATGCCTGCGCGCATTCGCCACGATTGGCCGATCGGCCGCCGAGGACTTCGCTGGTGAGGCACTGGCCGGAGTAGGCGACGCACAAGGCACCGTGGACGAAAACTTCGAGGGGAAGGGGTGCGTGCTGCGTGATCCGCGATGCTTGAGAAAGCGACTGCGCTTCGTGGATGGCGCTGATTTCTTTCAACGAGCATTCGCGGGCCAGCACGACCAGGTCGCAGCCCAGTTCGCGCGCGAAGTTGACTCCCGCCGCACTGCTGATGGTCATCTGCGTCGAGGCGTGAATCGGGAAGTCCGGTGACAACTGGCGGATCAACCGACAGATGCCAATGTCCTGCACGATGGCGGCATCCACCCCGGCGGCGATGATCGATTTGAGATAGGTCTCCGCGTCCGCCAGTTCGTTCTGGAACACCAGCGTGTTGAACGTCGCGTAACCGCGGACGCCCCGGCGGTGGAGAAACGACATCAGATCGGGCAAATCGGCGACGGTGAAGTTCTTCGCGCGCATCCGGGCGTTGAACTTCTCCAGCCCGAAGTAAATCGCGTCGGCCCCGTTCTCAATCGCGGCGCGGGCACACGCCCAATCGCCGGCCGGTGCGAGCAACTCGGGTCGCTGCTGCCTAGTCGCGGGTGCGGGGATTCGTTCTGGACTTGTCGCGGGCATGTTCGTAAGCAGGGCGGACATTAGTGCGGGGCGCTCACCGGACACAATCCCGCAGGTGGAAAGAACTTTTTCTCATGAAGATTGAAGAAATGCACATCGGCATGCAGGTGCGGCACCCGCAGCACGGCCTCGGAACCGTCAAGGGTTTGACGGAGCACAGCGCCAGCATCCAGTTCAACGACGCCTTGCGGGAGGTCGCCCCCGGCCTCAGCGATCTGGTGCCGGCGGAAGCGACGGCCAGCATTCGCGGTTTGGAAAAGCCCTTGCGGCAGTTTGTCTCCGATCTGGTGGAGGAAACGATCCACCGGCTGGGTTTGGCCAGGCCGGACGAAGTCGTCGAGCAACTGGGCACCCGCTGGCGGGGCGGGACGCTGGTGTTGAAATCCGCCGATCCGACGCTGCAGGCGAAGGAGGTCGATTTGGAGACTTTCTTCCACAAGATCGTGATGATGCGAAACAACCTTCGCGTGCTGGAACAGAAGGTCAATGGCACCGCGACGCTGTCCTCGGCGGAGAAGTTTGATCTCCAGCAATACATCACGCGGTGCTACGGTTCGATGACCACGTTCAACGTGCTGTTCAAGAACAAGGAAGACCAGTTCTCGACCCAGCGGGCTTGAACCGGGAGTGGGTCGGGGTGGCGGGCTGAGCCCAACCGCTTCAGGGAGCTTCATCCCCGTGGCCCATGTCTAGCTAAGGGAGGTCGTTACATCCGATGTGACAAGTTCGGGTGCGGGCAAGGTCGCCATGGTGGGGGCCGGCCATCCGACATTGCCTTGGCTTATGGAATCGACTTTTTTGAACCTCTTCAGCGGCGTGCAGTTCGATGAACAGTACGTGCGGGCGGCGCTGATGGTCTCCCTCCTCTCAGTCTGGGTATTGGTGGGGTTGTTCTTCTATCTGAACCGGTACACCAAGCGGAACTACTTCACCACCTGGACCGCCGCGTGGCTGTTTTATGCGCTCTGGCTGACCCTGAGCACCACGACGGGGGCGCAGGACATCGGCACTTGGAACTTCATTCTCAAGCAGTGGTGCGTGGGGATTTCGGCGGTCTTCCTGTTGTGGGGCAGCCTGCAATTCCTCGGTCTGCCCGTGCGGCAGATGCTGTTCGGCCTCTTCATGCTGTTCCTGATCACCTGGACCTACGTAAGCCCGCAACTGACCGATGGCAACAAGCTGGTGGCCCAGTTGCCCGTGTTCATTTTGATGGGGCTGGGCAGCATTTTTGCGGGAGTGTGCTTTTATCGCCTGCGCAAGAAAATGCCCTTCGTCGGTGCCGGCATGCTGTCGCTGGGATTTTTTTTGTGGGGTTTGTACCTCGGCACATATCCCTTCTCCACGGAATACGCAAACCTCTACAACGCCGGCTTCTTCGTGGCGGCTGTCCTGCAATTGTTCATCGCCGTGTCCATGATTGTCCTGGTTTTGGAAGAGGTGCGTTACAAGAACGAGCAGATCCTCAAACAGATTTCCGCGATCCAGTCCGAAAAGGAAGCCTTGCAAGTGCAGGTCATTTCCACCGAGGAAAAGTGCCGGACCTTGTTCGATCAGGTCCGTTTGACCGAGGGCCTGCAAAAGGCCTACGACGAGCTGCGGCTCACCCAGCAATCCGTCATGCAACTGGAGCGGCTGCGCGCCCTGGGCCAGATGGCCAGCGGCATGGCCCACGACATCAACAATGCGCTCTCCCCGATCGTGGCCTACTCGGACATTCTGCTGACGACGCTCAAGGACATCCCTGACAAGTCCAAGAAACACATCGAGTACATCCGGAAGTCCGGTGAGGACATCGCCCACATCGTGGCCCGGATGCGTGAGTTTTATCGCCGCCGGCACGGGGAGGAAGATCTCTCGCCGGTGAACCTCAATCGCGTCATTGAGGAAGTCGTCGAACTCACCCGCCCGCGCTGGCGCGACATGAGTCAGAACGCCGGCATCCAGGTCAACGTGGTGAGCGATTTTGACAAGTTGATCCCCGCCTTTCCCAGTGACGAGAGCGAACTGCGTGAAGCACTCACCAATCTGCTGTTCAACGCGCTCGACGCCATGCCCGAGGGCGGCGAAATCAAGTTCACCACCCGCGGAGTGACTGTGAAGGGCGGGCCGCGGGGTGAGCTGAAGCATTCGCACGTGATCCTGGAGATTTCCGACGACGGCTGCGGCATGGACGAGAAAACCCGGCAGCGTTGTCTGGAGCCGTTCTACTCGACCAAGAGCCAGCGCGGGGGGTCGGGGTTGGGCCTGGCCATGGTTTACGGCATGATCGAGCGGCACGAAGGCACGATCGAGATCGAGAGCGAAGTGGGCAAGGGCACCACGTTCCGGCTCGTGTTTCCGGTGCGTGGCTGCGTGCGTCGGCGTAACGGCCGCTCGGACACGAACGCCTTCGCCCGGCCGCTGCGGATTCTCTGCATCGACGATGAACCGCTCATCCGCGAACTGCTCAGTGATTCGCTCGTGCTGTTCAAGCATCAGGTCACCACCGCCGACGGCGGCCAGCGCGGCGTGGAGATGTTCCGGCAGGCGGCCGGCGGGAGCGAGCCGTTCGAAGTGGTGATCACCGATCTGGGCATGCCCGAAATGGACGGCCGGCAGGTGGCCAATCTCATCAAGGCTGAGTCGCCCGGCACCCCGGTCATAATGCTCACCGGCTGGGGCACCATGATGAAGGAAGAGGGCGACGTTCCGGCCCAGGTGGACGGCGTGCTCTCCAAGCCCCCGCGCGTGAAGGAACTGGGCGACATGCTCGCCCGGGTGGTCGCGCAGCAAGTCACCCGCAAGAAGGACTCGGGTGCCATCGTGCGCACCGAGTGATGAACCAAACCCGGTTTTGAGCGGCGAACGGTGAACCGTTCGCCGCTTTCGTTTCGGCCAAAGAGGTTGCCATCATCGCCGATGTCTTCGAAGCTCGGGCGGACGACACACCGCACTTTTGATGACGCCTCCGATCCTCACCATGACTCCGGCTCCCGGCGAACGCCTGGTTCGCTTCGTGGGCGACGTGATCACCTTCCGGCTGGTCGGCGACGCGCCGGTGGGGCCGGAGGAAAAATTCACCGCCCGGCTGCGCACCACGATTGGCCGGGGCCGGCAACTCCGGGAGGAAATTCGCCGCGCCCATTTTCACAAGCTGCCGCCCGCCGGTGCCGCGTGGCGCGACGTGGAAATGAATTGGGCGGACGGCGCGTGGACCGTCGCGCTGCCCCTCGCGGAAGTGGGCTTCTTCCGCGCCAAGGCTTACCTGTTGGATGAGCGGGGCTGGCAACACTGGCCGGAGGGGCCGGATTTCGGCGTCAACGTGCAACCGAACTGGTGCCGCACCGGCAACCTCATCTATTGTGCCTTCCCCCGCATGTTCGGGCCGAACAAGACCAAGGCCCA
>CAYXDZ010000119.1:6695-8900 GCA_964463815.1 uncultured Verrucomicrobiota bacterium
GGTGGCAAGTTCGTCAGTCCCGGCGCATGGGGCACGACCTGGGAGGATCTCGTGGAGATCGATCCGTCGAGCAGCGCCTTGTGGGAGGAGCTCGCGGAAGTCTTCCTCACCTGGTGCCGGCGCGGCGTCGATGGCTTCCGCTGCGACGCCGGCTACAAGGTGCCCGTCCTCGTCTGGCAATACATCACCGCCCGCGTCCATGCCGAATTTCCCGAGACGGTTTTCTTCCTCGAAGGACTGGGCGGCGGTTGGGACGACACCGCGATCCGGCTCACCGAAGGCGGCATGCAATGGGCCTACTCGGAGATTTTCCAGAACTACACACCCGCTGAACTCTGTGGTTATCTCGATCACGCATGGAACCAGAGCGAGCGCGTGGGTCTGCTGATCAACTACAGCGAAACCCACGACAACGACCGGCTGGCGGCCAAGGGACGCGAATGGTCGCTCCTGCGTAATCAGCTCTGCGCGCTGACGAGCGTCTGCGGCGGCTTCGGCTTCACCAGCGGTGTCGAGTGGCTTGCGCCCGAGAAGGTGAACGTTCATTCCGCGCGCGGCCTCGCCTGGGGTAGCGAACCCAATATCGTTGCCGAGCTGGGCAAGCTGAACCGCCTCCTCGCGGAGCATCCATGCTTCTTCGACGGGGCGCACATGGTCCGGCTGAGCCTGCCGGAGGATGCGGTCCTGGCGTTTCTGCGGATTTCGGCAACGGGGGATGAAGCGGTGCTGATTTTGGCAAACCTGGACCTGAAGCTGGATCAGCAATTCGCTTGGAAGACTTTGGCAACTGACCCCATGCCTGCCGGAGTGAAGGAGTTGGGCCGGGGTGCATTGAGTTTCGCAGCCCGCTCCACCGCGGGGATTGAACCTGCGGAGTTGCCCGGTCTGTTCATGGAAGCTCACCAGCTGGTGTTCGCCGGTCGTCGCGCGAAGGATTTGCTCACCGGGCGGATTGTGGCCGTCCCCGGTTCAGACAAAGATGTGCTGACGTGGTCGCTGTCACCGGCATCCATTCTTTGCCTTCAGGTGGAGTTAGGGGATTGGGAGCATTTTCATGATGAGTATCGAGCGGATCGCGCGCGCGCAGCCTTTGCCGTGCAGGTCGCGCTGGCGGCCGATCGTGAAGCAGCCGTCGCGAGCGCCACATGGACGATGCTGGCCGTGGATGTTCGACAGCCGGTCAAGTTTCTCGCTGAACTGGCCCAAGAATCGAAAAGCTGCGCGTTCCCCCCCGTGATCAGTTGGACGGCGCTGGACCAACACCGTGTCGTGCCGGTCCCGCCGAAGCACTGGTTGTTGGTCGTGTTGGGCGATCGCTTCCGACTCTCGGTGAAACTTCCCGACGGACATTCCTTGAATCTTCAAGCAGTGCCGGGCAACGGCGGGTGGTTTGCCGCCATCCCACCCGGCCAGCCATTTGGCGACGCCCGGTTGGAGGTGGAGGCTTATCGCAACGAAGTGATCCATCTGCGCGGTGAAGTTCGCTTCCTCAAGCCGCTGCCGGAGTGGCAAAGTCAATTGGAGGACATCGCCGTCCTCAGCCGCGTCGCCCGTGACCGCACGGTCCTGCTCACGAACGGTCGCGGCGGCATGGCGCGCATCAATCTCGATCTGGGGCGGGTGCGGTCGAAGTACGATTGCGTGCTCGCGGCCAATCTTAACGCCGAACTGCCGGTGGACCGCCATGTTTTCCTCAAGCGCCTCCGCGTCTGGGCCAACGCCAGCGGCTTCATTTCACCGCTCAACGCCGGCAATCTCGTGCGTTTCGAACTTGAGCCCGCGGCGACCTGGCTGTTCCGCGTGCCGGCCGGCGACGGACGCGCCGTCTTCGTCCGGCTCCGCATCGCGATGGTCGAAGGCGAAAATTCGGTGACGCTGGCCTTCTGCCGCGAACGCTCCGAACCGCTGGATGGCGTGAACTTGCGCCTGACCGTCCGCTTCGACCTGGAGGATCGCAACTTCCACTGGGAGACGAAACGCAATGGTGCCGCCGAGCATCACTTCAGCGGCAACACGCGCCCGCTTGCGGGAACCCCCGGCTTTGAGTTCACGCCCGCCGCCGACCGGGTGCTGCGCGTGGCGGCCAGCTCGGGTGCCTACCACGCTGCTCCGGAGTGGAGCGAACATCTGCCGCATCCGGTCGAGGCCACCCGTGGTCAGACGGGCGAAGGCGATGGCTGGAGCCCGGGCTGGTTTGATCTGCCG
>CAYXDZ010000120.1:0-8868 GCA_964463815.1 uncultured Verrucomicrobiota bacterium
GTGCTATTCCCGGCGTCGCCCGGCCGCCCAGATGAGCCATACCGCAAAACAAATCAACAGGATGAGCCACCAGAGTTGACGGATGTTGCGTGCGGCTCCTTCCGCGAAGCCCACTGCCGAGGGGAATAGAAAGAACAGCAATACGGCGGTGCAGATAAGCACGGCCAGCCGGATTGCCGCTTTGGGCCGGGGATTCATGGGGTTCGTCGCATAAGATCGTTAAGGGGCATGAGCACATTGGCTCCCGTGCCTGAAGCGCCACCGATCACCAGCGGGCTGGTGCCGTCCCACCTTTCCACAATTTGAAGTTTCAAAAAGGCCGGGCTTTCACGCAGCGCTTTGCCCCGGATGTCGATGGACTCGGCATCACCCTTGGCCTTGATGATCACCGTCTGGGCCTCGATTTCGGCTTGCCGCTGAACAAAGCGGGCGCGCTCGGCTTCTTCGCGTTGGGTCATTTTTTGTTCGATCGCGGCATTTAATTCTGCGGAGAGGGTAAGATCTGAGAGGGTGATGTCTTCGATGGAAATCAGCGGTCCCCCTTCGGGAAGCTCCCCGATCTTTTTTCGGGTGGCTTCCAGTGTCTGAAGTTTGATGGCTTCGCGGTTTTGCACAATGAGTTCCGCGCTTTGCGCGGAGGCCGCTTCTTTCAGTGCCTCCACTACCCGCGGGGCGATGAGTGCCTGATACTCGGCACCCTCGTAATCGCGGAACAGGGGGACGACCGCGTTTTCGGGGATGCGGTAAAGGATGCGCATGGTGGCCCGTACTTGTTGCAGATCACTTGAATAGCATTCAGTGGACAATTCCTCCGTTTGCTGGCGCACGCTGAGTTGGACGATCTCTGTGATGAACGGGGCTTTGAACTTCAATCCTTCGCCCTCGAATGTGGGCGAGACTTTGCCCAGCGTGACCCGGATGCCGCGAGAGCCAGGCTCGACCACGGTGGTCATGGAGGTGGCGGACACGATCAGGACAAAGATAAGGACCGCCCCCCCAATCAAGGAGAACAAGGTCTTCGGGGCAATGGTGATGACTTTGGGGTCGCGACGATATGGTTGGCTCATGACGGGTAAAAACTTGGGTTAGGGTTGGGCCTTTGCGGTGCGGGAAATGTCACCCAGCGGCAACAACATCTCCGATCCACCGGCACCTCCGCCGACCACGCGGGGGGTGATGCCGTTCCATTTGTTAATGACTTCGAGATCGATGGATTCAGGATTCTGAGCCAGGGCTTCACCGCGAATCCGTATCGATTCTGCCTCACCCTTGGCGCGAATGACGGCGATGTCCGCATCGATTTGTGCCTTCTGCTGTTCGAACACAGCCTTGTTGGCCTCCTGCTCCTGCACCATTTTCCGCTCAATGGCAGCTTCCAGGTTGGGGCTGAGAGAGATGTCCTCGACCACGATGTCCACCAACGTGAGCAAATGACCCACCTTGCTGCGTGCGCTGGCCAGCGTGCGCTCCTTGATGGTGGCCCGCTCCTGCACAATTTCCTGGGCGGTGTGCTCCTTGGTGACTTCCTTGATGGCCTCGTCCACGCGGGGTCGGATCAAGCTGATGAAGGGATCGCCCTTATATTTTTGATAGATCTCGACCACGGACGATTCGGGGATGCGATAAAGCACCTTGAGCGCGGTGCGAACTTCCTGAAGATCTTTGGAAATCACCGGTGCATCCATGCGGGTGGTTCGCTGTTTGATGCTGATCGGCAGCACGTTCGCTACGAAGGGCGTCTTGAACCCAAATCCCTCCGGCCGGAAGTCCGGGGAAACCGTTCCCAGATTCACATAAACGCCCCGGTGGCCCGGAGGAACGATATACGTGGCGGATGCGCCGCCGATGATCGCGACCAGCAGCAGGATCGCCACGCCGATCAATCTCATTTGTCCTTGGGGTGTCATAAGGGCGTCAGGATAGCCGGGCGCGTCCGCCACACCAATTACAAAACGTCCCGCGCCCAATAAACCGATGATCGGTGGCAAGCGCCCAAGTCGCCTGATCCCGCTTGCCAAGCGGGAGCGTCGTTTCTAACTTTCGGCCATGTCGCAGTTGCAGCAATACGTCCCCGTTTTGATCCTCGCGGTGATCGCCCTGGGCTTCGCGTTCGGCACGCTGGCCCTCTCGGTCGTCCTCGGCAAGAAGGGTAAGCTCTCCAAGACCAAGGATTCCGCTTATGAATGCGGCATGAATCCGATTGGCGAAGGCGGTGCCCGGCTGTCGGTGAAGTTCTACCTGGTGGCCATGCTTTTCATCCTGTTCGACATCGAGGTGGTCTTCATGTTCCCGTGGTCCGTGGTTTACAAGTCCATGCTCGCCGATCCGGCCACGGCCAACGTGATCTTTTTTAGCATGCTTTCCTTCATCGGCATTCTCATCGTGGGCTACGTGTACGCGCTGAAGAAACGGGCCTTCGACTGGAAGAGTTGATTCCAGCCGGCTTGATGGCCGGCAACTCCATTCTCCGACATGGCCCTCTCCGATCTGCCCCAGCAAGCCGCCCCGGTGAGGTTGCTCCAGCGGAGTCTGGCCAGCAGGCGGTTGGCCCACGCCTATCTCTTCCTGGGCGATTCCCTCGACGATCTGGAACTCCTCGCGAGGAATCTCGTCAAGACGATCAATTGTGCCCGGTTCCCTGATGGATTCCCCGCCGATGCGGACGCTTGCGATGCCTGCGTGAGCTGTCGGAAGATCGAGCAATCCAACCACCCCGATGTGCAATGGGTCCGGCCCGAATCCAAAACCCGCATCATCTCCGTCGATCAGATTCGCGAACTGCTGCAAACCGTTTATCTGAAACCCACTGACGCCCGGGTCAAAGCCACCGTGATGGTTGCCGCCGACCGGTTGAATGTGCAGGCGGCCAATGCCTTCCTAAAAACCCTCGAAGAGCCGCCCGCCCGCACGGTTTTCATGCTGCTTTCCACCGAGCCGCAACGGCTCCTGGAAACCATTCTTTCCCGCTGTTTGCGCCTGCACTGCGGTGGCGGCGGGGTGAAGATTGATCCCGAAACCGCCCAATGGGTGGCCGGTTTCTCGCAGGTTGCGTCGGGCACCGGAGGCGGACTTTTCGCCCGTTATCGCCTGCTGGATGAGTTGCTCCAGCGGTTGGGGGGATTGAAGGAGGAAGTCGAAACATCGCTCTCCGCCCAGTCGCCCCTTGAGCGCCATGATGATGCGGACCCCCGGTTGATCGAGCGTTGGAAACAGGAATTGTCCGCCGCCATCGAAGCCGAGTATCGCCGCCGGCGGGCCGATCAAATCGGCGCGTTGCAACTATGGTTGCGCGATCTCTGGCTCGCCGTGCAACGCGCCTGGGAACCCCGGCTGGCCACGTTTCCCGACTTGGCGGAAGTGACCGAACAGATCGCCGGCCGGCTGGATTCCGTCAAGGCGACCCGCAATCTCGAGGTGATCGAGACCACGCAACGGCTTCTGCACACCAACGTGCAAGAAGCCCTCGCGCTCGAAATTGGGCTCCTGAAATTAAGCTTCTGAGGTCCCATGGCGCATCGGAAAAATACCCGCGATGCTGCCTCCTCCGGTCCCGCACTGGCCCAGCCAGGGGCGCGCACTGGTGCCTACCACCAATTTTCGCTCGTAATCGCCGGCCTGGTGCTTGGGCTGAGCTTGTTGAAGTTTGGCAACCCGGTGATTTTCGAGGGCAAGCTCCCGCCGCCGGCGAGCTTCCAGGAGCTGATCTATTTTAACTGGCCGCTGCGCTGGGCCTGGGTGCTCAGCGCGCTTGTCATGGCCCTGCTCCTGCCCGTGGTTCGTATTCCGGGCGGCATTCCCAAATGGCTGCTCATCGCACCACTCGGCTGGCTGGCCTGGCAATGGGTCGCCTGTGCGGATTCCATCGAACCCGCGCTCTCCCGTCTGACCGTGGTTCATTTCACGGTGGCCGTTGCCTGGTTTGGGCTCGGTGTGCTCGCCACGCGCGGCGTTTCCCAATCACTGGTTGTCTGGGTCGGTCTGGGGCTTGGCTTCTGCCTGGTCATTTCCTCCGGGTTCCAACAACAGTTTGGTGGGTTGGAAGCACAACGTGAGTTCGCGGAAAAATTCCTGCGTAGCGAACTGCCTGCGGACCAGCAGCAGGCTGCCGAAGCCTCTGGCTTTCGCCGCATTCTGGAAACGCCGGAAGGCCGGCAGAAGCTGCTCAGCAAACGGATCTACTCCACGCTTTTTTATCCCAACACGCTCGCGGGCGCGATCCTGCTGCTGACCCCGGGCCTGCTCGCGGCCGCCTGGTTTGCGTTTCGGAATGCCTTGCCGCTCACGCGCCGCCTTCTGCCCGGCCTGCTCCTGTTTGGTGCCGCGCTCTGCCTGATCTGGTCGGGGTCCAAAGCCGGCTGGCTGATCGCCCTCGTGCAAATCGGCTGCGTGATTCTCAGTTCCGCCATCCCGCCGAAGTGGAAACGGACAATCGTCGTCTCCGTGATGGTTTTCGGTTTGGCCGGTCTGGTGGTTCGAAACCTCGACTACTTTCAACGCGGGGCCACCAGTGTGAGCGCGCGAACCGATTATTGGGCCTCCGCGTGGCAAACATTCATTGAGAATCCCCTCACCGGCACCGGCCCTGGAACGTTCGGCGAGTCATATCGGGCGCGCAAAGCCGCTGAATCCGAGATGGCCCGGCTCGCGCACAATGACTTCATCCAGCAGGCCTCGGACTCGGGAGCCATTGGGTTTGCCGGTTACCTGGCGTTTGTCGGGGGAGCTTGTTTTTGGATTTGGAGAAAACTCGGCACCAATGGTTCATCGCTGGCGTTGATGACTGGACTCGGTGTGTTGGGGTGGATGCTGCAAAGCCTCACCGAGTTCGGGCTCTACATCCCGGCGATTGTCTGGCCGGCCTTCTTCCTCCTGGGCGTTCTCTGTCGGGAGGCCGCAAATCCCATCGACACGTCCCCAGCGTCGGTCTAACGTCCGCATTCAATGAAAGTGCTCTTCCTCAACGGCCCCAATTTGAACCTGCTCGGCACGCGTGAGCCGGCCATCTACGGCAAGCTGACTTTGGCGGAGATTGAGCAATGCGTTAGGGATAAAGCGGCTTCGATTCCGGCCGAAATTGAGTTCAAGCAAAGCAACTCGGAGAGCGAATTGGTGGGCTGGATTCAGTCGTCCAAGGGATGCTACAGCGTTATCGTAATCAATGCTGCGGCTTTTACGCACACCAGCGTGGCGATTCGCGATTCGATTTCAGCCTGTGGTGTTCCGGCCATCGAAATCCATCTTTCCAACACCCATACCCGCGAGCCGTTTCGCCATCGTTCGTATTTATCAGGAGTGGTGAAGGGTGTGATCGCCGGATTCGGTAAAACCAGCTATTTGCTCGCTTTGGACGCCGCCGTTAGCCTTAAAGCAGGCTCCTAATCCGATCAATTTCAGCGATCAGATAAGTCGTTTTGTGCCGAACTTCAGCGTGATCGCTGGTCCGTTTTACCTGTTGACGACTGAAATCGGATTGTTAGGCTGGCCCGCGAATTAACAACCCGATCAAAGCAGTGTCGAACCTCGATCACTGCTTTTTTGCTTGGTGCGCGGGGTTGGTTTTCAATTTTTGCAGCGATTTAACCCGGAGCTATTGTGGATCTGAAAGACATTAAGTCGATCGTTGACCTGATGAAGAAGAACTCGATTTCCGAGTTCGAGCTCGAGAAAGACAACTTCAAGGTCCGGCTCAAGCGCGGTCACGAAGGCGCGGTTCAAGTCTTGCCCGAGGATTACGTTTTGCCCGCCCCGGTTCAACACGCCGCGCTTCCAGCGGCCGCCTCGGCAGCCGCTCCGGCTCCGGCGACCGCCGGTCAGGAAATCAAATCACCGATGATCGGCACCTTTTACCGTTCGCCCTCACCCGAGTCCGGTGCCTACGTGGACATTGGCACCGAAGTCGATCCGGACACGGTGGTCTGCATCATCGAGGCCATGAAGGTGATGAACGAGATCAAGGCCGAGGCCCGTGGCGTCATCACCCAGATCTGCGTGGACAACGCCAAACCGGTCGAGTTCGGCCAGGCGCTCTTCAAGATCAAGCCGCTCTGACCCCTGCGGTTCGCCCGGCACCCCAGCTTTCGCCATGTTCGAAAAAATCCTCGTTGCCAACCGCGGTGAAATTGCCGTCCGCATCATCCGCGCGTGCAAGGAATTGAACATCAAAACGGTGGCGGTCTATTCGGAGGCCGACGCCAATTCGATGCACGCCCAGCTCGCCGACGAGGCCATTTGCATCGGCAAAGCACCCAGCGGCGAGAGTTACCTGCGCATTGACCGCATCATCAGCGCGGCGGAGATCGCCGATGTGGACGCCATTCATCCGGGCTACGGTTTCCTCTCGGAGAACGCGCATTTCAGTGATGTCTGCGAGAGCTGCAATATCCGCTTCATCGGCCCCAGCTCGCGCGCGATGAACGCCCTCGAGGACAAGGCGATCAGCCGGGAC
Source organism: uncultured Verrucomicrobiota bacterium (assembly GCA_964463815.1). Taxonomy (GTDB): domain Bacteria; phylum Verrucomicrobiota; class Verrucomicrobiia; order Limisphaerales; family RI-55; genus RI-55. The sequence continues at coordinate 6,446 of CAYXDZ010000120.1, forward strand.
CTGGCCAAGAAGGCCGGCGTGCCCCTGCCCCCGGGCTCCGACGGGCTCATCGAAAACGAGCAGGAAGCCCTCACCACCGCCAAGCGCATCGGCTATCCGGTCATGATCAAGGCCGTCGCCGGTGGTGGTGGTCGCGGCATGCGGGTCGCCCACAACGACATCTCGCTCATCAAGGGCTACCACACCGCCCGGTCCGAGGCGGAAAAGGCGTTTGGCAATTCCGGGGTTTACATCGAGAAGTTCATCGAGAGCCCGCATCACATCGAGTTTCAAATTCTGGGCGACAGCCGGGGCAACATCATTCACCTCGGCGAACGCGACTGCTCGGTGCAACGTCGCAACCAGAAGATCGTCGAGGAAACTCCCTCGCCCCTGATCGAGCACAAGTTCAAGCACCTGCGCAAGACGATGGGCAAGGCCGCCGTGAAAATCGCCGAGGCCGCCCACTACACCAACGCCGGCACCGTCGAGTTCATCGTCGATGACAAGGGCAACTACTACTTCCTCGAGGTCAACAAGCGCATCCAGGTCGAGCACCCGATCACCGAGGAAGTCACCGGCATCGACCTCGTCAAACAGCAGATCATGATCGCCATGGGCGAGCCGCTGAAGATTTCCCAGAGCGATGTGGTGTTCAAAGGCCACTCCATCGAGTGCCGGATCAACGCCGAGGATCCTTTTGGCGACTTCCGGCCCAGCCCCGGTCGCATCGAGATGTATTACGCGCCGGGCGGTCGCGGCGTCCGGGTGGACAGCCATGCCTACGCCGGTTACACGATCCCCTCGCACTACGATTCCATGATTGGCAAGCTGATCACGACCGGTAAGGACCGGCGCGAAGCGATGGACGTGATGAGCCGCGCCCTCAGCGAGTACATGATCACGGGCGTCAAGACCACGATCCCCTTCCAGCAGGCGATCCTGCACGATCCCAACTTCCGTCGCGGTGTTTATTCGACCAACTACGTCGAACAACTCCTCGCCGGCCCCCGCCGCGAATTCGAGGACCGGGGCTGAGGCCCCACTGCCTTCGTCCTCGTCCTCGTTCTCCTCCTCGAGAATGGCCCGGAGTTAAGCCTCCCGCCCAATCCCTTGCCTCGCCTCCCGGCCCCTGTTAGCGTCCGCGCTCCTTAAAGTATGGCGATGGACTACAAAGACACCTTGAATCTCCCGCGCACGGACTTCGCGATGAAGGCCGATCTCGTCGCGCGCGAACCCCAGCGCCTCGCGAAATGGCAGGCCGAAGATCTCTACGGTCAAGTCCAACAAGCCCGCGCCGGGGCCGAGAAATTCATCCTCCACGACGGCCCGCCCTTCGCCAATGGCGACGTCCACATCGGCACCGCGCTGAACAAGATTCTCAAGGACATCATCCTCCGCTACCAGACGCTGCGCGGTAAGGCGGCCCCGTACGTGCCCGGTTGGGACTGCCATGGGTTGCCGATCGAGTTCAAGGTCTCGCAGGAAATGCGCAAGGCCGGCAACACCGACGCCGATCCTGCCACCATCCGCATCGCGTGCGAAGCGTACGCCCGCAAATACATCGACCTCCAGCGCGAGCAGTTCAAACGGCTCGGTGTGCTCGGCGAATGGGAAAAGCCCTACCTCACGCTCGACAAGGAATACGAGGCCGATGAACTCCGCCTGTTCGCGGACATCGTCGAGAAGGGCTTCGTTTATCGCGGCAAGAAGCCGGTGTATTGGAGCATCCCCGCCCGCACCGCACTCGCCGAAGCCGAGGTCGAGTACAAGGACCACGTCAGCCCGAGCATTTACGTGAAGTTCCCGGTCATCGGCCGGCCCGGCACGTTCATCCTGATCTGGACCACCACGCCCTGGACGCTGCCGGCCAACCTCGCCGTCGCGTGCCACTCGACCTTCAGCTATTCGCAGGTGCTGGCCAACGGTGAGACCTACCTCGTCTCGACGCTGCTCCTGCCGACGATCGCGCAAAAGGCCGGCTGGGAGGGCTATGATATCCGGCAAAGCCTCACCGGCGATCAACTGATCGGGGTCGAGTTTCAGCACCCCTTCTGCAATCGCACCGGCAAGGTGTACGCCGGCGACAGCTTCGTGACCCAGGACACCGGCACAGGCTTTGTCCACATCGCGCCCGGCCACGGCCAGGAGGATTACCAACTCGGCCTCGCGAACGGTCTGCCGATCTATTCGCCGGTCGATGACGACGGTTGCCTCGCGCACACGAACGATCTGCCCATCGAGCAACAGATGCCTGCCGAACTCGTCGGCAAGGCGATTCTTGAGAAGAATCACAAGAGCGAGGCGAACGAGGCGGTGCTTCAACTCCTGCGGTCGAAGAATGCGCTGCTGCATCAGGAAGCCTACACGCACAGTTACCCGCATTGCTGGCGCAGCAAAACGCCCGTCATCTTCCGCGCGATGGACCAGTGGTTCATCCGGAT
>CAYXDZ010000121.1:0-8839 GCA_964463815.1 uncultured Verrucomicrobiota bacterium
GCGTGGTGATCGCCCGTTCGGGTGAACGGTTGAACTTCGCCAAACTTGCCGTGCTGGGAGCCGTGGGACTGGCCAAAGTTTCCGTGACCAGGCGACCGTTCGTGGGGCTGCTCGCCACGGGCAACGAACTCGTGGAACCCGGCGGTGAACTGGCCTCCGGCCAGATCTTCGAGAGCAATCGATTGATGATCGACGCGCTCGTCCGGACCACCGGTTGTGAGCCGGTTATTTTCCCGATTGTGCGCGACGATCCGGACTCCACCCGGACCGCGCTGGCGGAAGCATTCGCCCGTTGCGAGGTGGTGATCACCACCGGCGGTGTCTCGGTTGGTGCCCACGATCATGTGAAGGCGGCCTTTGAAGCGCTCGGTGGCCGGCTTGAGTTTTGGAAAATCGTCATCCGGCCGGGCAAGCCCTTCGTGTGGGGCCGGCTGCGGGAAAGGCATTTGTTCGGTCTGCCAGGCAACCCGGTTTCGGCCGCCGTCACTTTTCTGCTCCTCGTGCGGCCGGCGTTGATCCGGTTGCAAGGCGGCACCGACTGGAATCTGCCGGTCACGAAAGCCACGCTCGCCAGCCCCGTCAGCAATCCGGGTGGCCGGCGGCATTTCGTGCGGGTGCGAATGAACGAGCTGGGGGGGGCCGTTCCCGTGGGACTCCAAGGATCGCACGTGCTGTCCGGACTGGCCGAAGCCCACGGGCTGCTGGATGTGCCGCCCGCCACAAATTGGGAAACGGGCCGGCCGGTGGAAGTATTGCGCTTTCCCTGATCAGAACTTGCGCGCGGGAATCTCGATGATGCCGCCGCTGCGCCGTTCAAAGAGATTGCCCTGGTTCACCGTCGGCACCTCGCGGCTGTTGGCGGCCGGTTGATTGACGGGTGCTGGCGCGTTCAGCGTCGGTGCCCCTGGAGGAATGGTGGACAGCGAATCCACCAAAGCTGCCCGGTTGGCGAGATCAAGCAGGTTTTGGTTTTCCGTGGTCGGGGGAGTCTGGGTGGCCGGACGGAAATTGGGCGTGCTGGAACCAGCCTGCGCCTGGTTGGCCGAACCCAGCCCGAAGCCGCTGGCACCGGGCGAGGTGTAAAGCTCCCGGAAATAATTACGCACCGCCTGGTTGTCGGAGTTCAGGCTGTTGCGAAAAGAGGACTCACCGAAGAGGGTGCCGGAGCTGGACCCGCCCGAGGGACCGGAGGAAATACCGGAAATCGCGCCGGCTCCCAAGGCCCCACCACCGGCAGGCCCGGCAGCCAAATCACCCCAATTGTTCGCCGCTGCGGAGCCGAGCGCGGGACTGGCTGCCGTCTGCGCCCGCTGCCGCGAAAAGTAGTCATTGATCACCGCCACTGAATCGCGCTCAGCCATGGTGGGAGTCTGCTCATCGTAAGTGTCCACGCCCAAGGCCTTCTGCATCCCCGAGGCGCTCCGCGTGTCGCGAAAAATCCAGTTGCGCTGATCTTCGTCCTCCGGCCGGACTGCCCGGGAGACCGTTGGGCTTGCCACCGGTACCGGAGCGACCACAGGCGACACTTGATTGAACGAAGCGGCAGCCTGCGGGGTGATCGACTCCCGGATTGAGCGTTGCGGCTGCGTTTGAATCGCGCCAGCCGCCCCCGTCCCGAAGCGCACTTTCTCGCCAGCCGAAGCGCTGGCGGCCACCAGCAGGCCCAAACCCACGCCCGTCCAGCGGTTAAGAATCTTTTCCAACGTCACCATCATTGGCGCAAATTAACGGCTCAATCCGTGGTGTCAAAGGTCAATTTCCCGGCGATTACGCTGTTGCGGCGAACACGCGGCTCCAGTAGCTTCCCCGCCCTATGACGTTGACTGAAAAACTCCTCGCCCGCGCCGCCGGCAAAGCCTCCGTCCAGGCCGGCGACAACATCTGGGTGAAGGCCGATGTGCTCATGACCCACGACGTGTGCGGGCCGGGGACCATCGGCGTGTTCAAACGCGAGTTTGGAAAGGATGCAAAGGTTTGGGATCGCAACCGCGTGGTCATCATTCCCGATCATTACATTTTCACCGCCGACAGCCTCTCGAACCGCAACGTGGACATCCTCCGCGACTTCTCCCGCGAACAGGGGCTGCCGTACTTCTACGACGTCATCGACGACCCGAACGGCCAGTGGAAATACGACGCGACCAAAGGCAATCTCAAAAAGCAGTACGGCGCGAACTACGCCGGCGTCTGCCACACCGCACTTCCCGCCAAGGGGCACACCCGGCCCGGTGAAGTGCTGTTCGGCACCGATTCACACACCTGCATGGCGGGTGCCTTCAATGAATTCGCCACGGGGATCGGCAACACCGACGCCGGCTTTGTCATGGGCACGGGCAAGCTGCTCATCAAGGTGCCCGAGACGATGCACTTTCGCCTCGAAGGCAAACTCCAGCCCGGCGTAATGGCCAAGGACGTGATCCTCCATTGCATCGGCGAGATTGGCTTCGATGGGGCGACGTATCGCGCGATGCAGTTCGACGGCCCCGGCGTCGCGAGCCTTTCCATGGATGACCGCATGACCATAGCGAACATGGCCATCGAGGCCGGTGGCAAGAACGGCATCTTCCCGTTCGATGCCCGCACGGCCGAGTACGTCGATGCCCGCACACGCCTCAACGGCACCAACGCCAGCTACGAACCCGTCGAGTTGGATGCCGACCAGAAGTTCTGTTACGAACTGGTCGTGGACCTCTCGAAGCTCGAACCCACCGTGGCGTGTCATCCCGATCCCGGCCAGCGCAAGAAGGCCAAGGACATGGGCGACGTGAAACTTGACCGCGCGTATGTCGGCTCCTGCACGGGCGGCAAAACCAGCGACTTTGTCGAGTTCGCCCGTGTGCTGCGCGGCAAGAAAGTCGTCATCGACACCTTCGGCGTGCCCGCCACGCCGGACATCGTACGCGACCTGCAATCAACCCGCTGGGGCGATCAAACGATCTGGCAGATTCTCGAAGCCGCCGGCGTGCGCATGACCGAGAACGCCGGTTGTGCCGCGTGCCTCGGTGGGCCGGTGGACACCTTCGGGCGCATGAACCAGGGCGGTTTGAAATGCATCAGCGCGACGAACCGCAATTTCCCGGGCCGCATGGGCAGCAAGGAAAGCGAAGTCTATCTCGCCAGCCCCGCGACCGTCGCTGCCAGCGCCCTCACCGGCAAGGTGACCGATCCGCGGGAGTATCTGGCGAATTGATGCCAGACCGAATCAATCGAGCGGCGGGTGACCGCCGCTTTTCTATTTGGCCAGCGGATTGGCACTGACAGCAACCAGCGATAAACTCCGTCCATGCGCATCCTAATCGCCATCACCGGAGCCAGCGGCTCGCTGTATGCCCAGCGGTTGCTCGACAACCTCGACGCGAGGGCGCACGACGTTCACCTGATCCTGAGCAGCTACGCACAGGTGGTGATCAAGGAGGAACTGCCGGACGGTTTGCGTGTGCCCGAAGGCGTAACCCAGCACAGTCTCAAGAGCATGAACATCCCGTTCGCCAGCGGCTCGAACCCGGCGGACGTGATGGTCGTCATTCCCTGCACGATGGGCACGCTCGGCCGGATCGCGCACGGTTTCGCGGATGACGCGCTGCTCCGCTCGGCGGACGTGGTCCTCAAGGAACGCAAAAAATTGATCCTGGTGCCGCGCGAGACGCCGTTGAACCTCGTTCACGTCAAAAACTTCGAGCTCCTCATTCAAGCGGGTGCCACGATTATCCCGGCCAACCCTTCGTTCTACAACCGCCCGCAGACCATAGATGCGGTCATCGACACCGTCGTCGCACGCGTGCTGGATCACATGGACGTTGAGCACCGGTTGGTCAAACGCTGGCGCGAAGAATCGGAATAGGTGCATGTTTTCATTAATCTCCAAATGGGCTTCCTTCGTGAAGCTCTCGCACACGGTCTTCGCGCTGCCGTTCGCCCTGGCGGCGATGGCGATTGCCGCGCGCGATAACCGCGGCTGGCCCGGGTGGCGCATCTTCCTGCTCATCCTCGCCGCGATGTTCTGCGCCCGGACCTGCGCGATGGCCTTCAACCGCATCGTCGATCGCAAGTTCGACGCCGCCAATCCGCGCACGGCGAACCGGCATCTGCCCGCCGGACAGATCACCCTGGCCAGTGCGGTGACGTTGTGCGTGTTGAGTGGATTGGGTTTGATCGTTTCAGCCTGGTTCCTCAACCCGGTGTGCTTCTACCTCTCGCCGGTGGCGTTGTTCTTCATCTGCTTCTATTCGCTGACCAAACGCTTCACCGATTACACGCATGTCTTCCTCGGCATCGCGCTGGCGCTCGCGCCCATTGGCGCCTGGCTGGCGGTCAAAGGCGATGATCTGGTGCTCTGGCCAATGCGCGACAGTTTTCTGCTGGCCCTGCTGCTCGCGTTGATCGTCGTGTTGTGGCTCACCGGCTTCGACCTCATCTACGCGCTGCAAGACTATGACTTCGACCGCAAGCATGGCCTCCGGTCGCTGGTCGTCGCGTGGGGGCCGCAGAACGCCCTGCGCGCCGCCTTCCTCGCGCACATGGCCATGTGGTTGTTGCTGGCTGTTTTTGGGCTGCTGGCCCGGTTTCGCGGCGTGGCCTTCTACATCGGTCTGGTTTTGATCCTGGCGAGCCTGGTGTTAGAACACCTGATTGCCCGCCGCCGCAGCCTGGGCTGGGTGCAAAACTCCTTCTTTCGCCTGAACGCGCTCATCAGCACGGTCTTTCTCGTTGTGACCCTGGTGGAAGTGGTGTTTCCTGATTTCTTCCGCATCAAGCGATGAATTTCCTGATTCAACAAAGCGGCCTCGCGGACCTCTGGGAAAAGGTGTCGGCCGGGCAACGCCTCGACGAGGCCGACGCCCTCCGACTGTTCGAGTCCAAGGACTTGAACGCCGTGGGGGCCATTGCCGATGCCGTGCGCCAGCGCAAGGTCGGCAACCACGCCAGCTACATCGTCAACCGCTACCTCAACTACTCGAACTACTGCATCCTGAGCTGCCAGTTCTGCTCGTTCTCGCGCAAGAAGCGCGACGCCGACGGCTTCGAATTGAGCGCCCAGCAGATGGCCGAAAAAGCCCGCGAAGCCCTGGCGCTCGGCATCACGGAACTCCACATCGTTGGCGGACTCCATCCCTCCCTGCCTTTCAGCTATTACACCGACATGCTGAAAACGTTGAAAGCGGTGGACGCCCGGCTCCAGCTCAAGTGCTTCACCGCCATCGAGATTCTGCATCTCGCTTGGCTCGCGAAGAAGACCGTCGAACAGACCTTGATCGAATTGCGGGAAGCCGGCCTGGCGGCGCTCACCGGCGGCGGCGCGGAGATCTTCCGCAAGGAAGTCCGCAGCGCCATCGCCAAGGGCAAGGAGTCCGCCGCCGAATATCTGGACGTCCACCGCACCTGGCACAAACTCGGCGGGCGCAGCACCTGCACAATGCTCTACGGCCACGTTGAATCGCTCGCCGACCGCGTGGATCACCTGCGGCAGTTGCGCGAATTGCAGGATGAGACGCACGGCTTCACCGGGTTCATTCCCCTCGCCTACCAACCGGAGAACAACGAGATTCCCGTCACCACACCGCCGACGGGATTCGATTCGCTGCGCACCATCGCGGTCAGCCGCATCTACCTCGACAACTTCGAGCACATCACCGCGTACTGGGTGGGTCTGGGCATGAAGCTCGCGCAAGTGGCGTTGAGCTACGGCGCGGACGACCTCCACGGCACCATCGTCGAGGAACATATCTTCCGCATGGCCGGCACCAAGTCGCCCCAGATGCAGGCGGAAAAGGACTTGATCAAAGCCATCCGCGAAACCGGCCGCACACCCGTGCAGCGCAATACGTTCTACGAGCCGATCAAGGTGTCGGCTTCTCTGCCCGCCGACGTACGAGAAAAAGCCGGCGCGGAAGTCCGCGCCGGCTTGATGATTTGATTGATTCAGCTCGCTCAGTAGGCCGCCTGCGTGCCCTTGATCGCGCGCTTCTGCATCCACGGCATCATTGAGCGCAGGCGGGCGCCCGTCTTCTCGATGCTGTGCTGCTCGCCCTTCTTGAGGAGCGCGTTGTACTTCTTGTAGCCGCCCTGGTATTCACGGACCCAGCCCTTGGCGAACTTGCCGGTCTGAATGTCCTTCAGAGCCTGCTTCATCCGCTTCTTCACGGACTTGTCGATGATCTTCGGGCCGACGGTGATGTCGCCCCACTTGGCGGTCTCGGACACCGAGAAGCGCATGCCGCTGATGCCAGCCTCGTTCATGAGATCGACGATCAGCTTCAGCTCGTGCAGGCACTCGAAGTAGGCCATCTCGGGCGAGTAACCGGCCTCGACCAGCGTCTCGTAACCGGCCAGCACCAGCGCGCTCGCGCCGCCGCAGAGCACGGTCTGCTCGCCGAACAGGTCGGTCTCGGTCTCTTCCTTGAAGCTCGTTTCAATGACACCGGCGCGGGTGCCGCCGATGCCCTTGGCCCAGGCGAGCGCGATCTTCTTCGCGTCCTTGCCGGGGTTCTGATAGATCGCGATCAAGGACGGCACGCCTTTGCCCTCGGTGAACTGGCGGCGGACGATGTGGCCCGGGCCCTTCGGCGCGACCATGATCACGTTCACGTCCTTCGGCGGTTTGATCGTCTTGAAATGAATCGCAAAGCCGTGGCTGAAGAGCAGCGTCTTGCCCTTGGTGAGGTTCGGCTTGATGTCCTTCTCGTAGCAAGCGGGCTGCTTGGTGTCCGGCAGCGCGACCATGATCACGTCGGCGCGCTTCACGGCCTCGGCGGTGGGATACACCTTGAGCCCCTTCTCTTCGGCGACGGCCTTGGACTTCGAGCCTTCGTAGAGGCCGATGATCACGTTGAGGCCGCTGTCGCGGAGGTTCAGCGCGTGGGCGTGGCCCTGGGAGCCGAAGCCCAGCACGGCGAGGGTTTTCTTCTTGAGGACATTCAAGTCCGCGTCTTTATCGGTATAGACTTTTGCCATAATTATTCACTTTCTGGTTCAATCACTATGTAACCTTCGATCCAATGATCTTTGTCGACCGGAATCTCGTCGATGAAGAAGCAGTCTGGTTTATCTCGAAATCCGGGCTGTAACGACAGTCTCTTAACGGCAGCTTCGGCTCGGTCTCTTGTAGAATAGACACCAATAAATTTCGTTTCGTCGTGGCCACACGGTTCGACTTCAAAAGAGTGGTTAACCTTGAAAATCGACATTCACTTCCTCGGCAACGCCACCTTGCCCGTGCGCGTCAGCTCGACGATGCCGAACGGTTTCATCAGATCGAGGAACTTCTCGATCTTGCCCTCGCCGCCGGTGATCTCGATGGTCAACGACTTGGGCTGCACATCCACGATTTTCGCGCGGAAGATATCGGTGATCTGCATGACCTCGGAGCGGCTCTTGGAATCGACGGTCACCTTGATGAGCACCAACTCGCGGTCGATGTACTCATCGTCGCGAAAGTCCTGGACTTTGAGCACGTCCACGAGCTTGTTGAGCTGCTTGACGATCTGCTCGAGCGTGGCGTCGTCACCGCGGGTGACGATCGTCATACGGGAGGTGTTGGGGTCCTGGGTGGGGCCGACGTTCAGGGTGTCGATGTTGTAGCCGCGGCCGCTGAACAGGCCGGCGATGCGCGTGAGCACGCCGAACTTGTTTTCCACGAGGATCGATATGGTATGGCGCATAGTATGTCAGGTCTGCGAGCGTGCTGCCGTGCTTCCAGCCGGCAGTCCGTTTCGGTTTTGCCACCCGCCGTTTGCGACCGGACCGGAAAACCCCGCCCGCGCAAACAAAATGACCCGCGTCCCTTGAGGAACCGCGGGCGACCTGCGGGCAGCACCACCAAAGCCACAGGCCGCGTCAACGTGCGACGACGGCCAGCACTACCAGGGCTTCAGCGGTAATTTTCACGGAGGCGGACGCTAGCAACCGGCCGGAAAGGGGTCAACGGGTTTTTCGGGATACGACCCGACTCCTCCGACCGCCGACACCCCGCAGACTGGATCCCGTGCCGCAGTTTGCGTGACTTTTCTGGCGAACCTGCCAGTCTGCTTCGCATGAACTCACGCCTTCTGCCCACGGCCGGCTGCCTGGTCGGCATGCTCCTCGCCGGAAACCTCGCCGCCGCTCAATCCTCCCTCATCGCGCCCGGTGCGACGTTGGAAAAGCTACCCGGTGAATACGCCTTCACCGAAGGTCCGGCGACGGACAAGGCGGGCAACGTATTCTTCACCGACCAGCCCAACGACCGCATCGTGAAGTGGAACGCCGCCGACGGCACGGTCTCGGACTGGCTCAAACCGTCCGGCCGCGCGAACGGCCTTTACTTCGATCACGACGGCAACCTCCTGGCCTGCGCGGATGGCCAGAACGAGCTGTGGTCCATCGCGCCCGACAAGAAGGTGACCGTTTTGCTCAAGGACTTCGACGGCAAGCTGCTCAACGGCCCGAATGACCTGTGGATTCGTCCCGACGGCGGACTGTATTTCACCGATCCGCTCTACGCCCGGAATTACTGGACGCGCGACAAGGCGATGCAGCAGGACGGCCAGCACGTTTACTTTCTGGCCAAAGGAGCGGCCAAGCCAACCCGGGTCGCCAGCGATTTGCGCCAACCCAATGGCGTCATCGGCACGCCCGACGGCAAAACGCTGTACGTCGCGGACATTGGCGCGCGGAAGACTTACGCCTACGACATTCAAGCCGACGGCACTCTGAGCAACAAACGCCTGTTCTGCGAACTCGGCTCCGACGGCATGACGCTGGATGCCGAGGGGAACGTGTATCTCACCGGTCGCGGCGTGACGGTGTTTGACAAGACGGGCAAGCAGATCGAGCAGATCGCCGTGCCGGAGGGCTGGACCGC
>CAYXDZ010000122.1:0-8797 GCA_964463815.1 uncultured Verrucomicrobiota bacterium
CCAGTGCGGATAACATCAGACCGGCGACAGAACGAGCGCGGCCGCCTCACCACGCCGTCCAACCCCCGTCCACTGTCAGCGTCGTGCCGGTCATGAAGCTGGAGGCCTTCGAGGCGAGGAAGATGATCGCGCCATCGAGCTCGTTCAATTCACCCCAGCGGCCCATGGGAATCTTCGCGACGAACGCCTTGTACTTCTCGGGGTCATCGAGCAGCGCCTTGTTCATGTCCGTGGCAAACGGGCCGGGGCAGATCGCGTTGACAGTGACGCCGCTGGTGGCGAACTCCAGTGCCTGCGTCTTCGTAAGCAAGATCAAGCCGCCTTTGGTCGCGGTGTAAGGCGGGCGCCCGGCCAGTCCAACTTGTCCCAGGATGGAAGAAAGATTGATGATGCGACCCCACTTCCGCTGGATCATGTGTGGCGCGACGGCTTTCGAACAGAGGAAGGGGCCGGTGAGGTTGATGTCCACCACACGCTGCCATTCCTCGACCGGCAGTTCGATCGTGGGCAGGCGTACGTTGACGCCGGCGTTGTTCACCAGAATGTCCAGGCTGCCGAACTCATTCACGACGCGTTCCACGAAACTCTGCACGCTGTCGAACTTCGTGACATCCACTTCGGCCCCCAAGGATTTTACACCATGCTGATCCGCGACCGCTTGGGCCGCTGCCGCCGCTTCGTCGCCGTGGCGGCTGTTGATGACGATGTTCGCGCCGACGCTGGCGAGCGCATGGGCGAATTGCAGGCCCAGCCCCTTGGCACCGCCGGTGATCCAAGCGGTCTTGCCGTCGAGACGAAAAATGTCGAGGCTCATGATGTAATCGTGGGTTGAAGTGTGCGGCGATCATGGCCGGCGCACCGGCCGGGTGTCAAATCCGTGGAGGGGGGGATTGGCCCCCTCCTGTGTGGGACACGTGTGCTGATTGGACTGACGGGTGGGGGCGGGGGCTGACGGATATTCACCGCCCTTCGCCCGTACGGCGGCCTTCCGGTCGGGCGGGACGCGACGGCCCAAGTTGGGCCTTATCTCGCCGGCAGACCGAGACGCTTCTTCAGGATGGCCTCGTTGGCATCGTCCAGTTGCTGCTGCTGCTCGAGTTCGAAGTCCACCTCGGCTTCTTTGACATTCGGCGTGGTGTCTTTTCGGCGATCGACCAGCTTGGCCGCGTCGGCGGGAGTTTCGAGCACCGTTGGGCGGATGAGCACGACCAGTTCGCGACGAGTATCATTCCGGCTGCGCGATTTGAAAAGATTGCCCAGCAGGGGAATGTCCTTGAGGAAAGGCACGCCGCTGCTGTTCCGGCTCATGGTGTTTTGAATGAAGCCGCCCAGGATGATTGTGTCCTGGTCCTTCACGGCCACGTAGGCGCTGGCATTTTGATCCTGTGTGATGGGCACGTCATTGCCGTCAATATTGACGCTGCCGGCCACCTGCTGCACGGATTGCTGGATTTCCATTACCACCAGCCCCTCCGGATTGATCAAGGGCAGAACCTGCAACTGAAGGCCGATTTGCAACTGTTGGTACTGCGACCGCGAGCTGCCCGTGCCACCGAAGCTGTCAAAGTAACTGCCCGTGATGTACGGACGCGTTTCACCCACGAAAAGGGCGGCGGGTTTGGCGTGAGAAGTCTGCACACTCGGCCGGGAGAGCACTTTGATGCGATTGTCCTGCGCGGCCATGTTCAAGGCGAGGGCGAAGTCACTTCCAAACTGCCCAAACCAGGTGAAGCCGCTGGGTGCGTTGTTCCCGATGCTGGAGATGTTCGTATTCCCCGCAAAGTTAAGAAATCCGAGCCCGTTGTTCATCAGGCTGGCGAAGTTGTTGGTGCTGCCGCTCTGGTCCCGGCGCGCGGCCGAAAGGTTGATGTTCATGGAATCGCCCAGGCTGACTTCGAGGATGATCGACTCGATCAACACCTGCGCCAGCACCACGTCCATCTTGGCGACGATCTCCTTGATGGTCTCCATGTCCTGGCTGTTGGCAAAGATCAACAGCGAGTTGGTGCGCTCGTCGGCGATGATCTTGGTTTCCCCGAGAATCTGCACCTCACCTCCACCTCCGCCTCCGCCGACCTGGGAAGTAAGTTGGCGCAACCGGTCCTGAAAGGCATTGCGCCCGGCGGCCGAGGCGCCCACACCCGCCTGGAGGCCCGTGCGGTTCTGCTGCGTGCCGAAACGGTTTTGCTGACCCCCGATCCCACCCGCGCCACCCACACCACCAATTCCCCCGGCACCGCCGATTCCCCCCATGCCACCCGTCGTGCCGAAGCCGCTGCTGCCACCGCTGCTGCCGACCGAGGTCACGGACCCGCCGGTGGTCAACTGGCCGAGCACCTGACCGATGTCATTGGCCAGCGCGTATTTGATCGGGATGAGCTCCGTCTTGTATTCCACCGGCACCGCGATATCGATTGCCTCGATCAGTTCCATCGCGCGTTTGATGTTGATCGCGTAGTCGCGCAGCATGAGCGTCTGCGTGCTGTCGATGGCGATGAACGAGTTGGCCGGCGTCTTCAAAATGGCCGGCAAAATCTGGCTCAACTCCGATGGTTTCACGTGTTTCAACTGCACGATCTTCGTCGTGAACTGCGAGGCTTCGGGCAGGTCTTTGGTGGCGGCCGTGTCCTGCGCGGCACCCTGTTGCGCGGCCTCGGCATTCGGCACCAACAGGACGAACTTCTCGCCCATCGGCACCGTCGTCAGCCCGTTCAATGACAGATAGGTGTCGATTGCCTGCACCATTTCCTTCCGCGTCAGGCTGCCTTTGGGGATCTTCAGCTCGATGTTCGCGGGGGCGGCCAGCGTGGCAGGCTTGAGCAGAATGCGACCGGTCAACTCGCCATAAATGTCCATCAACTGCTCCATCGTGGCACCCCCGCCCAGATTAAGCGCGTCGTCGTTCATCAGTTCGTCCGGATTCGGCATGGTCGCCGCCGCGGCACTGTCGCCCCCGGCGGGGTTCGGAGCGACTTGTCCGGCTGCCCCGGGGGGAGCGCCGGGCGCGGCCGGTTGCTGGGCGGTCGCCGCTCCGGGCGGCTGAAAACCGGGCGGCAACTGCCGCTGCCGGGGAACCGGCGTGGGCCGCGAACCCGGCGTCGGCAGCGTGGTCGAGTCCGGGACCGGCAGCAGGGTTCCCGGTTGCGCGGCGGGTGTGGCCGGAGTGGGCGTTGGCGTGACCACCGGTTGCCCCGGGTTGCCCTGCTTGATGAACTCCTCGATCGCCTGGCGCGCCTCGTCGGAGGTCGCCGGCGGGGCGGGGGTGGCGGGAGCTTGCGCGGACAGGCTGGCGACCGCCGCGGCCAGAAAGAAAAGGATGAGCTTGGTTTTCACTTGTTCGGAGCGGTTGGAGCGTTGGGCCGGCTCTTTTGATAGCTGGCCACGAGGGTGAGGGTGCCTTGCAGGCGTTGCCGGCTGAGATCGGGTTTCACTTCCATGTTCCGCACCCGGATCTTGGATTCGTCCTCGGCCAGATTGACGAGGAAACTGATGAGCGGCCCGTATTTGGTGTCGTAGGTGACGATGAGGGATTGTTCGTCGAAGAAGGCGTTGGTCACGGTGGTCGTGGTGCGGCTGTTTTGCATCGCGTAGCTGTTGATGGTGACCCCGCTGGCCAGCGCCTGCGATTGCACGGTCTGCTGGAGCTTGAGGGTTTGTTCCTCGCGAATGACCTGGGAACCCTGGCCGGCCAGTTCCTGCAACAGCTTTTGGTAGGCCGGCTCCTTGTCGATCTCGGTTTGGAACCGGGCCATCTCGCGCTGGATTTTATCCGTCTCGGTGCGCAGGCGGCCGAACTCGCCGAACTTCGGCCACACGAACAGCACGTTGAGGACGAGGAACAGCACGATGCCGATGCCGACCAGCAGGCGTTTTTCGCCGGGGCGCAAATTCAACTTGTCGAGGCTGCTGCTCATGGCGCTTGTTCGGGGTTCGCGAGCTCGCACTCGAAGCTCCAACTGTTCTGCCCGGTTGTCGGATTGGCCCGGATCGACGGGGAAGTGACGTTGGAAAAAATCCGGCGGCCGTTGGACTCGACGGCCTGGAGGTTGCGGACGAAGTCGGTGATCTTACCGGGCTCGTTTTGCGGCGCGCTGCCAAACAACAGCACTTTCGAGCCGCGCTGAAAGCTGAAGGAATTCAGAACCAAGCCCTCGGGCATCTGCTCGGCCACCGCCTTGAAGCTGTCGAGCGCGGCGTATTTGAGATTCATCTGGTTCTGCAGAATCTTCACCCGTTGCGCGGTCTGGAGCGTGTTGGTGTAGGTCTGCGCGATGCCGCGATGCGCCTGCTTCACCGAGCCCTGCTCATGCCGGGCCCACTCGATCGCCGCGAAGTAACCGAGCACCCCCAGCAGGTAAAGCATCACCACCGCGCCGAGCGAGCGCATCCAGATGCGATCCGTGAACAACTGCCGGTAACGCGTTGCGTACTCGGCCGGCAGCAAGGCCACAGGCTGGCTGGCACGGGCGCGCGTGGCGGTGAGTTGCGCGAGGGCTGGTTCGGCCTGGGGTGGGCGGAGGTCCACGGGCTGGCCGGAGAATTCCCGGAGCAACGGTTCAAACTCCGCCGCGAGTTCACCGTCGGCCACGAGATGCGCGGTGGGTTCGGCGCCCAACCAGCCATCAAGCTCGCCGGACCAGACGACCTGCGCAAGCTGGCTCTTGATCACTTCCTGCCAGCCGGTTTCCGGCAGAAAAGTCAGGCCGGCGTGACGGACCTCTTCGCCTGCCACCCAGGCAATCAGCGCGAAGAACCGCTCCTTGGTCCGGCGCGGAAACACCCACACGCCGTCGCCCTGGCCGAGACACGCCAGCAATTCATCCACCTGAGGCAGTTCGAGCCGGTCGGCCAGAAACCCCTCCGCTTCGAGCCGGCCCAGAAACGCCTCGACCGCATGGCGCGACGCTACGACCAGCAGCACGCGCGTCAAAGCGCCTTCGCGGCGCGGCAGCGGCACATACGTCCAGGCGGTTTGCGCGGCCGGCAGCGGGGAGAGCTTTTCCAACTGCAGCTCCAGCATTCCCTGAATCTCGGCCGCGTCGGTGGTCGGCAGTTCGACCACGCTGAGAAACACATCGCCGGGCGGGAGCCAGGCAACGTTGAGCTTCTTCTGCCAGAGTGATTGAAAGTCCTTGGCGATGGCCTTGGCCGGCAGGCGTTCGCTACCGACCGCCGCGTGTTCGCGCACGAGTGTGCAGGCCGGGCCGCGCGGACGGAACTGCCACAAGCGCCGCTCGCTGGCGCTTTCGCGCAGGACGTTGCATTGCTGCCACTGTTCTTTCGGTTTCTTCACGCTTTGACTCAGATTCCCACCGCGTCGCCGACGAGTGATTGCATGTGTTCCTCCGTCTGGGTCACGCGCAGCACTTCCTCGATCGTCGTGAGTTTCGCCCGGGTTTTGTTCCAGCCGTCCACGCGCAAGGTGCGCATGCCGCCTTCAATCGCCTTTTGGGCGATGGTGGTGGCGGGCGCGCGATTCATGATGAGCGGACGCAACGCCTCGGTGACGAGGAGCAACTCGTAAATGCCGAGCCGGCCCTGGTAGCCAAGCTGGCGACATTGTTCGCAACCCGCGCCGCGCCAGAATTTCGCGGTCGGAATCTCCGCCTCGGGAAAGCCGATCTTGCGCAGATAGTCCGGCTCGACCTTCTGCTCCACGATGCAGTGCGGACAGATGGTGCGCACCAGACGTTGCGCCATGACGGCCTCGACCGAGGAGGCGACCAGAAACGGCTCGATGCCCATGTCGATCAACCGCGTGAACGCACTCGGCGCATCGTTCGTGTGGAGCGTCGAGAAAACCAGATGGCCCGTCAGCGCCGCGCGAATCGCGATCTCGGCGGTTTCCAGATCGCGAATTTCGCCGACCATGATCACGTTCGGATCCTGCCGGAGAATGTGGCGCAGCCCGACGGCGAAGGTCAGCCCGATGTCCGAGCGCACGGCGATCTGGTTGATGCCCTTGAGTTCGTATTCAACGGGTTCCTCGACGGTGATGATGCGCTTGGTGACGGAGTTGATCGAACTGAGGAAGGCGTAAAGCGAAGTGGACTTGCCGGCACCGGTCGGTCCGGTCACCAGCATGATGCCGTGCGGTTTGACGATGATCTCACGCAGTGCGGCCTCCTCCTTCGGATCAAACCCCAGCTTGTCGAGGCTCAGAAAAATTTTTCCGCGCGTCAGCAAACGCAACGACACGCTCTCGCCATAAACGGTCGGTACGGTCGAAACGCGGATGTCGATTTCCTCGCCCTTGATGCGGACGTTAATGCGGCCGTCCTGCGGCAGGCGCTTCTCGGCGATGTTCATCCCGGCCATGACCTTGATGCGCGAAAGGATCGCCGCCTGGTAACGCTTCAACTGCGGCGGCATCGGCGTCTGGTGCAGGATGCCGTCGATGCGGTAGCGGATGCGCAGTTCGTCCTCCATCGGCTCGAAGTGAATATCCGTCGAACGATCCTTGTAGGCCTCCCAGACGATCTGGTTGACGAACTTGATGACACTCGCC
Source organism: uncultured Verrucomicrobiota bacterium (assembly GCA_964463815.1). Taxonomy (GTDB): domain Bacteria; phylum Verrucomicrobiota; class Verrucomicrobiia; order Limisphaerales; family RI-55; genus RI-55. Next base: position 6,509 of record CAYXDZ010000122.1, read on the forward strand.
TCTTGATCGCCCTCGGTGATCTCCTTGTCGTCGCTGACAATCAACTCCAGCGGCTCGTCCTCGCTTTGGAGTTCATCGAGCGTCTCGGCGCCGACGCCGTAGAATTTCTTGAGTGCCTTCTCGATCTCCGCGCGCGGGGCGAGCACGAACTCGACGGGCGTTTTCGCGTCAAACTGCACCGCGTTCAGCATCGCGGAGTCGAACGGATTGCTGACCGCCACGCGGAGCACGCCGTTCTCGAAGCTGACGGGGAACGCAAAATACTGAAAGGCGACCTTGGTGGAAATCCGGTTGCGGGCCTCGGCTGGAATGGTGAGGCGGGGCAGATCGACATAACCCCAGCCCAGCGCCCCCGCGAGCTGTTCCAGAAACTTCTCCTCGCTGAACCCACATTCCCGGCTGAAGAACGCCAGCAGCGGCTCTTGGGAACCGTTTTCAGCGGCCACGCGCCAGGCTTGAACGAGCTGTTCAAACTGGCCCGGCGTGACCGCCCCCAGGCGGGCCAGCAAATTTTTGATCGAGGGCAGTGGCATCAACGGTTTGGTTTTCTGAGGCTTGCAACACGGGCGGCTGGGAAAAGTTGCGGCGCGCGCACCGCCCGCGGGCTCAACCCGGTGGGCCGCAGGCGGAAGCTCGACCAACGGCAACCCAGGTCGCCGGCTCAGACGGTCATGATTTCCTTCTCCTTGTGCGCGAGATGCTGGTCGAGCTTGGCGATGTATTGGTCGGTCAGTTTCTGGACCTCCTTCTCCATCGCCTCGACCTGATCCTCGGTCACGCCGCCCTTCTTGGCCTCTTTCTTGAGGGATTCGATGGCGTCGCGGCGCACATGGCGGATCGCCACCCGGCCGTCCTCGGTCATTTTCTTGGCGATCTTGGTGAACTCGACGCGCCGTTCCTCGCTCAACTCCGGCAGCACGAGACGGATGGACTTGCGGTCGGTGGCGGGGTTGATGCCGAGATTGCTCTTCTGGATGGCCTTTTCAATCGGGCCAATGGTGCTGGCATCCCAGGGGGTGATGAGAATCTGGCGTGGTTCCGGACAGGTGATGCCGGCCATTTCACGAATCCGCATCTGCGACCCGTAGGCCTCGACGAGGAGGTTCTCGACCAGCCCGGGTGAAGCCTTGCCCGTGCGCAGTCCGGAAAATTCGTGAACCAGGACCTCTTCCGTCTTGGTCATTTTCTCTTCCGCTTCAAAAACAATGTCATCTAGTGCCATAAGTCGCGCGACGCTAGCAAAGGCCTTTTCCGCTGTATAGCGGCAAAGAATCCGCCACATTGGTGAATGCTTGGCGAGCCGGAGGACTGAAGCGGTACGTGCTGAAAAAATGACGGACGAAGATTGCGAAGTGGAACTGGCGGCTTGGACAAACAGGCGGAGTTCATTGGCGGTCAACCCCTCCAAACGCCCCCAACGGGACCCGCCAGCTCTGCCCGCTTACGAATCCTTGATGCTGCGGCCCGAGAAGAATTTTGCCTCCAGAATCCGCAGCTCACTCCTGATTTTCGAGGCCTTCATGTCGCGCGGCAGGAAATACTCCGTCCACGTCGGCCGTGTCTCCATCCCGTCGATCGCCTCGCAGAAGGCGATGTAGCCGGTCATGCCCAGCCCGGCATCCAGCGAGTGCTGGGTGCCCGTGCGCATGGCTTTCAACCACTCGCCTTTCGACAGCACACTCGCCAGCGGCAACTGGCCGCCCCCGGCAGCGTGCAGCTTGCTTGCGTGTTTCTCGTACTGGCCAAGATGGTGATGCGCCAGATTGACCGACACCACCATGCCGACGATCTGGTTGAAGGCGCTGAGTTGGGCGTTGCGGATTTGCTCCGTCCAGTAAGCCGCGTTCGCGCCGTCCGGCAGCGGTGGCAGGTCCGCGCCGTCCGTCTGCCGGCTCAACAACGCCAGATAGCGATCCAGGTAACCGGGCTGAACTTTGTCGATGGCCCACGCGTGAGTGACCCGGTTCGCGAACTCGATGAACCCTGCCGTCAGCACCACGCCACGGATCTGGTCCGGATTTTCCGTCGGAGCCACCGGCCGGGCTGCGGGCATGGTCTGGAGATCCTCGATGACCGGGCTGGGCGGGAACAGCCCGCGCAGCTTCGGTTCCAGCATCTGCCGGATGTCCATCGCCAACAGTTGCGCGGTTGCAAAATCACCCAGCCGGGCACCGGCGGGAACCCGCTCCGGCGGCGCGCTGGCAATGGTGTTTTGGGCGGCGGCCGCCAGGGCGCAGAGAATCAAGATTTGCAGGTAACGGTTCATGGTACGATCTCGTTACCCGGATG
>CAYXDZ010000123.1:0-8787 GCA_964463815.1 uncultured Verrucomicrobiota bacterium
TTCTCGGTGCCGGCGCGGCGGCCGTCCTCCTGCGGTCCGCCGACGATCAGCGGACGAAATCCGGCCGGAACTTTCATGAAGCCCACGCCAGGTGGTCCCCCGAACTTGTGCGCGCAACCGGTTACGAAATCGCAATCGCCCAGCCCGGCGGCCGGCAGTTTGCCGAGCCATTGTGCGGCGTCGCATGCGAACGGCACCCCGTGGCGCCGACACATGGCGAGGGCTTCGCGCCAGGGTTGGAGCACGCCGGTTTCATTGTTCGCGGCCATGAGCGCGACTAGGGCCGGCCGCTGGGGGCCGATTTGATCCGCCAGCCAGTTCAAGTCCGCGATCCCTTCGGGTGTCACCGGAATGAACCGGGTGCGCTCGCCAAACCAGCAGCGCGCCGCCGCCAGCACGCTCGGATGTTCAATGGCCAATACCCAGGCCTCGCCTTGAGTGGCCTGCGCGGCGTGATGAAACACGGCGTTGTTGGCCTCGGTCGCTCCGCCGGTCCAGACGAGGTCGAAGGGCGAGCAGCCCAGCCAGTCGGCGGCGGCCTGACGCGCTTCGGTCAAGGCGGCGTCCGCCCGGGCACCCAGCCGATGCGGGCTTGAGGGGTTGGCCGGGAAACGTTCGACCGCCTCCAGCCACGCGGCGCGGGCGGTCGCGCTCAAAGGGGACGTTGCGTTGTGATCGAAGTAGCGCACGGCCGGAGCCTGGCGGAAAATCGGGCCGCAGGCGAGCTTTCCGGGATGGAGGCTTGAACCGTCTGCGTTCCCGCCGGTAGCGTGGGCGCGTTGTGACACCCACCGTGCTGTACAAACGCGCGACATTTGTAACCCATTTGCCGAAAACGCATCTCTACACCCACTCGCACAGTTGGCTGGCGCGGGCGGGTGAAGGTCCGTCCGCGCAGCAATGGCGGGTGGGCTACACGAAGTTCGCGCTGCGGATGCTCGGCGAACTGGTGGATGTCCAGTTTGAGCGCGCGCCCGGATCGGCGGTCCAACCGGGCGACATTCTTGGCACCGTCGAGGGTTTCAAGGCCATCAGCGATGTCTATTGCGTCGGCACCGGCACGTTCACCGGCGGCAATCCGGGTTTGGCCACCTCGCTCGCCGAGTTGATTGAAAAGCCTTATGATGCCGGCTGGCTTTATGAGTTTGCGGGCGAACCGGACGCCCGGGCAATGGATGTCGATGGATATCGCGCCTTGCTGGATGTCACGATCGACCGCATGTTGGAAAAACAGCAGCAATCAGAATCAAGCACATGAACGACGGGGCGCGTTATTACATGATCGGCGGTTTCCTCGGCGCGGGGAAAACCACCGCCGTCGCGGCGCTCGCCCAGCACCTCACCCAGCGGGGCGTGCGGGTGGGCTTGATCACCAACGATCAAGGCAGCGAACTGGTCGATACCGCGATGCTGCGCGCCCGTGGCTTCAACACCGAGGAGATTCCTGGAGGCTGCTTCTGCTGCCGGTTTAATTCGCTGGTCGATGCAGCTCGCAAGCTCACCACCGCCTCGCGCCCCGACGCCTTTGTAGCCGAACCGGTCGGCAGTTGCACCGATCTGGTGGCGACGGTCAGCTATCCGTTGCGACGCATTTACGGCAATGAGTTTCGCCTCGCACCGCTGAGCGTCTTGGTGGACCCGACCCGCGCCGAGCAGGTGCTGGGTTTGCGCGAGGGCCGGAAGTTTTCGGAAAAGGTGCTTTATATCTGGCGCAAACAGGTCGAGGAAGCCGACCTCATCGTCATTGCCAAGAGCGACCTGCTCGACGCCGCGCGACTTGACCGGTTGCGCGAGCGGTTGGTCGCAGAGTTTCCTGGCAAGGCGATCCTGGCGGTGTCGGTGCGGGCAGGCACCGGCTTGACCGAGTGGTTTGATTACCTGGAAAAATCCGAAGCCCGGATCGGCGACGCGATGACCGTGGATTATGACACCTACGCCGAGGGTGAAGCGTTGCTCGGCTGGCTCAACGCCACCGCCGACATCACGACGAGCGAGGAGCTGGATTCCGGCGCGCTACTCGAAGCTCTCGCCCGCCAGATGCAGCAGGAACTCGCGGCCTCCGAGATCGCACATCTCAAGATGACCTTCAGCCCGGACGACGGCCTGGGCGGCGAAGTGGCCGCGCTCAGTCTCGTGCGCAGCGACTTTGTCCCTGAGTTGAGTTTGAGGCTCGAAGATCCAGTTCGCAACGGCCAGCTCATCGTCAATTGCCGCGCCGAAGCCGATCCCGCCGAACTGCGTCGCGCGCTGGAAGCCGGTCTCGCCGCCTTGCCCGGTTTGTTCAACGGACTAAACGCCAACCTGGTCCACGCCGAGCAGTTCCGTCCCGGCCGGCCGCAACCCACTCATCGCCTCGCCCATGCCGGGGCTGCTGTTGTCAACGCATGAAGCCCCCCGCGATTCTTTATTGCCATTGCCAGTACGCACAGGTGCTGCCGAAGGAAGTGAAGCAGGCCGTCCTGCAAAAGCTCTGCGACTCCGGACAGCCGTTCGAGGCGGTGCCGGATCTGTGCGAACTCTCGGCCCGCCGCGATCCCGCGCTGGCCCGGCTCGCGGCGGCGGGTCCGCTGAAGATCTCCGCCTGTTTCCCGCGCGCCGTGAAGTGGCTCTTCCACGCCGCCAATGCGCCGCTCGCACAGGACCAGACCGAAATCGTCAACCTGCGCAACCTCACTGCCGACGACGCGTGCGCGGCACTGTTTGAACCGGTGGTGACCCCGAACCTTCCCGCCGGCAAAGTCACCGCGGCCGACGCCCCCACGGCTCCCACCCAGCCAGAACCTTCAACTGTTTCCTGACTATGGCGCTCTCTGATCCAACTGTTCGCATCGTGCTCTACGAAGGCAGCGGCGCGGAATCCCTCGCCGCCGAGGAACGCTTTCAGACGATGACGGCGCTGCTCGAACGCGGCTTTCCCGTGACGCGCGCCGGCGCGGAACGACCCGTGTCGCCGCCGGATCGCGCGCACGTCACCGTGCTTGGGCGCTTCACGGAACCCCTGCCGACGGATTCCGCCGACGGCGCGCATGTCCGCTGGCAATCGTTGGAAGGACTTGATCCCGTCGCGCTCACCGAGCAATTGGACGCTCAACGGAGCGAACTCGGCGTCGCCCGGCCCGGCGAATGGAAGCCGTGGTTTCCGGTCATCGACTACGACCGCTGCACGAACTGCATGCAGTGCCTGAGCTTCTGCCTGTTCGGCGTGTATGGCGTGGACGAGGAGAAGCGCATCCAGGTTCAGAACAACGACAATTGCAAGACCAACTGCCCGGCCTGCTCGCGCGTTTGTCCCGAGGCGGCGATCATGTTCCCGAAGTACAAGGCCGGGCCAATCAACGGCGACGAGGTCAGCGACGCCGACCTGAACCGCGAGAAGATGAAGATCGACATCTCGGCGCTGCTCGGGGGCGACATCTACTCGATGCTCCGCACCCGCAGCGACCGGGCGAAATCGCGCTTCTCGAAGGAACGCGATTCCGACAAGGCGCTGGCCGAGCGGCAGAAGTGCCTGGTCAAACTGGCCAGCATGGCCAGCGACATCCCGCCCGAGGTTATGATGAGCCTGCCGTCACCCGAGGAGATCGCGCGCAAGGCGGAGGAAGCCGCCAACCGGGCAAAGGCGGCGTTGCAAGCGCAAAAATCGTAAACTCCAACGACCTCTTGTCCTCGCACAATTCGACGACAGATTGTCTATGAGCAACCAATCGCCCGATACAACACCCACAGTGGGAATCAAGTTGGTTTTGACGATACTGTGCGTGGTGGCGGGTGCCATCGTGGCATTTTACTATTTCCGCTAATGCTCCCCACCCTCGTCTATCGCACCCTGCGCAGCGCTGATTTCCGGTGCGTGCGGAAATTTGCCTGGAACTTCGGCGTGAAGGGGCTTCTCTCAGTCGAGAAGTTCAAGCGCCGCATCAAGCGCGGCGAATATTTCCCACCGTTCCTCTATCTCTCGATCATCAACTCCTGCAACCTGCGCTGCCAGGGCTGCTGGGTGGATGTCGCGGGCGAACGCACGCAGATCGATCTCGCGACGTTGAACCGCACGATCAACGACGCCAAGGCGCATGGGAACAGCTTCTTCGGCATTCTTGGCGGCGAGCCGTTCATGCACCCCGAGGTGCTCGACCTCCTGGCCGCCCATCCGGACTGTTATTTTCAAGTCTTCACGAACGGTCAGTTCATCACCGACAAGGTCGCCGCGCGGCTCAAGGAACTCGGCAACGCCACGCCGCTCATCTCGATCGAGGGCCGCGAAATCACCAGCGATGAACGTCGCGGCAACAAGGACGTGCTCAACCGCACGTTGCGCGGTCTTGATGCCTGCCTGCGCGCCGGCTTGCTCACCGGCGTCGCCACCAGTGTCTGCCAGACGAACATCGACGAGCTGCTGACCGAGTCGTGGTTGCGCGAACTCATCCAGCGCGGTGTTCACTACGTCTGGTATCACACCTACCGGCCGGTCGGCCCGAAGATGAATCCGGCGTTGGCGTTGCGCCCCGACCAGCTCGTGCGCGTGCGCAAGTTCGTCGTCGAGATGCGCGCAAAGGTGCCCATCGCGATCATTGACGCGTATTACGACGGCGAAGGTCGCGCGCTTTGCCCGATGTCCACCGGCATTTCGCATCACGTGGGTCCGGCCGGCGACATCGAGCCGTGTCCGATCATTCAGTTCGCCACGGAGAATATCCGCGACTCGCGCGGCGTCTTTGAAACGATGCGCGATTCGACCTTCCTCCGGGACTTCCGCCAGCTCAGCGCCCGCCACACGCGCGGTTGCGTCGTGCTGGAGCGGCCCGATCTGGTGAAGGAACTGGTCGTCAAGCACGGTGCTCGCGACACCACGCTCCGCGGCACCGCGATGGCCGAACTCGACGCCATGACGCCGCGGTTCAGCCAGTGGCTGCCCGGCGAGGAAGTGCCCGAGCGCCATTGGATGTACCGGCTTTCCAAGAAATACTGGTTTTCGGATTTCGGCGCTTACCGTAATGTGGCCCACGAAGCTGAAGGCAAGGCCCGGCAACTCCGTCAACAAATCGAAACCGCCACCCCTCAACCCGCGTCTCGTTGACCATGACTCCCGTTTCCAACCCGATCATTTCCAACGCCCCCGCCAGCCTGCCGCGCCTGGTGCCGCAGCAAAAGTGGCGTCCGCCAAAGAAGAACATTCCGCAGACGCCGGAGGAGCGGCAGCAGATTCTGCGCGTGGTGCGCAACTACGTCGCCGAGTTCAATCCGGTGCCGCCCTTGCCGACGGATGATCTCAAGATCCATGCGGATCGCGTGGTGGCGCAGCTCAAGTGCGATCCCATCTACCGCGATTACATCGGCGTGCTGCTGAACAACGAGATGTGGCGAGAGCAACTGGCTGGTGTGCCGTTCGAGCGCCGTCTCCTCCTGCTGCCAAAATGTCTGCGCGTCGAAAGCAAGTGCCCCGCGCCGTTCGATGAGTTCGGGCTGTTGTGCAAGCAATGCGGCCTCTGCTCGATTCAGGATTTGACCGTCGAAGCGGAGAAGCTCGGTTACGCCGTGCTCGTCGCCGAGGGTTCCGCCATCGTGATGAGTTTGATCCAGACCGGTCAGATCGAGGCCATCGTGGGCGTGAGCTGCCTGAGCGTGCTCGAACGCGCGTTTCCCTACATGGAAGCGGCAGCCATTCCCGGTGTTGCCGTGCCGCTGCTCCAGGATGACTGCATCGACACCAACGTCGATCTCGACTGGGTCTGGGAATACATCCATCTCACGGCAGACGACCGCACGCGCCGGCTCGATCTCGGCCGGTTGCGCGAGGAAGTCGATTTCTGGTTCACGCCCGCCTCGCTCGAATTGATCATGGGCCCGGGCGAAGGCGAAACCGAACGCATCGCCCGCGAGTGGCTCATGCGCGCCGGCAAACGCTGGCGGCCCTTCCTGACGGTGGCCACCTACCAGGCGCTCAGTGGGCAGCCGGATGCGACGTTGCCCGAGGACTTGCGCAAGGTCGCCGTCGCCGTGGAATGTTTCCACAAGGCGTCGCTGATTCACGACGACATCGAGGACAACGACGCGCAACGCTATGGGGAGAAGACGTTGCACGAGGAGCACGGTGTGGCGGTCGCGCTCAATGTCGGCGATCTGCTCATCGGCGAAGGCTACCGTCTGCTCGCCTCGTGCAAAGCCAGCCCGGCGGCGAAGGCCGAGATGCTCCGTGTCGCCGCGGAAGGTCAGCGCGAGCTGTGTCGCGGCCAGGGCGCGGAACTCGTCTGGGCGCGCAAGCCCGGCGTGCTGACGCCGTTGCAGGTGGTGAACATCTTCCGTCAAAAGACCGCGCCCGCCTTCGAGGTCGCGCTGCGCCTGGGGGCGATCTACGCGGGCAAACACGAAGAATGCGCCGACGTGCTGGGTGCCTACAGTCGCGCCCTCGGCATCGCCTACCAGATTCGTGATGACTTGAGCGATCTTGGGGCGTCGGGGGACACGGATGACATCGCGGGCCTGCGTCCGAGCTTGCTGCTCGCGGTCGCGCGCGAGCGCGCTAACGGCGACAAACGGGATTTCCTCGAACAACTCTGGCGGCGCGAAATCCAGCCCGATTCTACCGAAGTCGAAGCGCTTTACCGTGAGCTCAAGGCGGACGAACGCTGCCGTCATCTGCTCGAAAGCTACCAGGAAGAAGCGATCCGCTCGCTCGCCGATCTCGAGCATCCCAGCCTCAAGGGCCTGCTCCGTCGCATCGTCGGCAAGATCTTCAACGACGTGGAGATCAAAGGCTGGTGCAAGGAGCAGGAGCAGAAGAACGCCGCGGAACTGCGGACGGCGGACGAGCCGGTGGCGGTCGCGTGAGTCTCCGTCTCCAACTCCTGCAAGTCGCCCGACTCGCGCCGCGTCTGCTCGGTGACTCCGTCGATTTGGTCCGCGCGTTCACCGCGAGGCAATTCAACGCCGAGGGCTCGGCCGGGGATCGCGCCGGCAAACCCGACCTCTACTACACCATCTTCGCCCTGGCGTGCGCACAGGCGCTGGATGTGCCCGTACCGACCGACCGCACCCGGTCCTGGCTGGCGACCTTCAGTGACGGCGCGAGCCTTGACTTCGTTCACTCCGGCGCGCTGGCGCGCTGCTGGGCCGCGACCGGTGGGGCTTCGCGGGAAACGCAATCCGCCCTGCTCGCGCGGCTGGAACAATTTCGCCAGCCCGACGGCGGTTATCACTCCAATCCCCAGGCTGGCTTCGGCACCGCTTACGATGCGTTTGTCGCCCTCGGCGCCTACGAAGATCTCGGTGCCAAACCGCCGCGGGTGCTCGAACTGATTCGCAGCCTCAAGCGACTCGAAACCAAAGATCACGCCTGGAGCAACGCGCCCGCCCAGACCGTCGGCTCGCTGAATGCCACCGCCGGCGCGGTGACACTAATCACGCATCTCGGCTTTCCGGTGAATAGTGCGGTGGGCGACTGGTTGCTGGCGCAGGCGCATCCCGAGGGTGGATTTCGGGCCGTGCCCGGAGCGCCGATTCCCGATCTGCTCTCCACCGCGACGGCCTTGCACGCGCTTGCCTGCATGGATCGCCGCGTTCCCAGCGAAGTGCATGAGGGCTGCCTGGATTTCATCGACACGCTCTGGAGCGCGGAGGGCGGCTTTCACGGTCACTGGGCGGATGATGATCTCGACGCGGAATACACCTACTACGGCCTGCTCGCGCTCGGGCATCTGAGTGTATGAACCCGGCGGAGCCAAACGCCATGACGACGCCCGGCGTAACGGCCTGGTTGGAACGCCTCGCCGGCGAACTGTTGACACAACTCGGTGAAGCAGGCCACTGGACCGGCGAACTTAGCAGCAGCGCGCTTTCGACGGCGGTGGCCACCATCGCGCTGGGTGAACTGGATCGCCGCGCCGGGACTACGGACAACCAGCCGCTCGTTGAAGCCGGACTCCGCTGGCTCGCGGGCAACGCCAACGCCGACGGCGGCTGGGGCGACACGATTCGCAGTCAGAGCAATCTCTCGACGACCGCGCTTGTCTGGGCGGCCTTCGGCGCGGCCCGCGCGGACGAACTTCATCGTGCGGGCGTGCAACGCGCCGAAGCGTGGATCGGCCGCGCCGCCGGTTCGCTGGATGAACTCGTGCCGGCCATCGAAGCGGCCTACGGCAAGGACCGGACTTTCTCGGTGCCCATTGTCATGACGCTTGCGCTCAGCGGCCGGCTGGGAGCTGATGGCTGGCGACGGGTTCGCCCGCTGCCGTTCGAGTTGGCGATGTTTCCGCGCGCGTGGTTTGGCGCGCTGCAACTGCCGGTCGTGAGTTATGCGCTGCCGGCGCTCATCGCCATCGGCCAGGCCATCCACCATCACGCGCCTTCCCCCAATCCCATCGCACGAACCGTGCGGAACATCGCCCGTCAGCGGACCCTGCGCGTGCTGGAACAACTGCAACCGGCCAACGGCGGTTTCCTCGAAGCCACGCCGCTCACCGCGTTCGTGACGATGAGCCTCGCGAGCATGGGGCTGGGCGGGAACATCGTCGCCCAGCGCGGTGCGGAGTTTTTGCGGAACTCCATCCGGCCCGACGGCAGTTGGCCCATCGACACCAATCTCGCCACCTGGGTCACAACGCTCTCGATCAAGGCCCTCGCCGCCCAGCCTGATACCCTGACCGCCGCGCAGAAACAACGCCTGCGCGAGTGGCTGCTCGGTCAACAGTTTCAATCCGTGCATCCCTACACCGGTGCCGCGCCGGGCGGTTGGGCGTGGACCGATCTGCCCGGCGGCGTGCCGGATGCCGACGACTCGGCGGGCGCGCTGCT
>CAYXDZ010000124.1:0-8769 GCA_964463815.1 uncultured Verrucomicrobiota bacterium
ATGCACGGCCAGGAGAACGGGGACACGACCCTCGGCACGTCCGGTCACGTAGATGGTTCCATCCGCAGCGATGGCGGGCGTGCAGAACGCCCACTCGGGACGCTGGAGGCTCCAGCGCTCTGTACCGTCTGGCGCGAAACTCGTGATCGTGTTGCTGGCGTGGCCACAAACGTAGAAACCACCGTCCGGACCAAAAGCAGGCCGCCATGAGTCCGGGCCGGTGGGAATACGTCGCAATGCCTGCCCGTCTGCCGAGCGCAGCATCAGCAAAGTGTTTGTCCCACCATTGTCATGGTAGAGCAAATCACCTGCTTGGTTGACAACTGCCGGCCAAAAAAGCTGGTCCAGTGTGGGCTGACGCCAGAGTTCCCGCCCAACTGAATCAAGGGCGATCAACTCGTTGCTCCCGGCCAGTACCATTGAATGATCGTCTCGGACCACGAGGGAACCGGCCGGCGAAAAGGGGAAACGGGCGGCGTGTTCCCACAGTAACTCGCCATCCTGAATGGCCGCCAGTCCGTAAGCCCAGGCATTACCATCATAAAAGGGAACCAGCACAGCATTGCTTTGCGCCAGGAACAACGACTGGTCGATTCGACGATTACTGTTCGTTGGCCAACTGAAGCTCCACCGTTCGTTGCCGTCGGCACCCAGCGCGCGAACCTTGTGATGATCTGCCACGCACAGAGTGCCGTCAGACAGTAGCGCCATCGCCCCGTAGGGACCGATGTTGGTCGCTATTTGAAACACCTGGAGCGGCACGGGTGGACGATGCGAGCGCACCACCAGAAAAACCACCCCAAGCACCACGCAGCCCAGGCACAGGACCAGCCAGGTTGTGGGCTTGGGTTTCAACGCTGGTGGGTAGGAATGAGGTTCCAGTTGGTGGTCGAACGGCGGGCATCCGGATCAGGAATCGCGCGCACCGCTTCCAACCGTTTGATGAACTCCGCCGGCAAACCACGCTGGCGCGCGCCCGCCAGGATAAATCCCAGATACCAGTCGTAGGGCGGCAGGTTCTCCACAAAGCGGCTCGCGTTGCCGGCATAGAGATAGACTTCGCGCGGGCCACTGGCCGTCACGGCGGTCGCCTGCTCGATCCGATACGCGCCACCGACATCTTCAAAGCGGTCGAGCACGGCCTTGCCCGCGTCGTCGAGTTCGTAGAGCGCGCCGTGCAGGACATCCTCCGGTCGGCCGGTGTGGATGGCGTTGGCCTTGGCCGAGCCATCTTCCGAGCGGATGTTCAGCGCGAACCGCCAGCCAATGATTTTTCCCACGCCGACGAACCGCGCTTGCGGCACCCGGGCGAGCAGGCGTTCCTCCAGCAAATTCGAGCCGTAAGCGAAGTTCAGCATACATCAAAGTCGATTGGGTAGCACAAGGCATCCCCAGCCAGCGCCCGCATAGGTGGCGCAGACTGGCAGTCTGCTGTGTCGCGGATTGGCAATCCGCTGGCGGCCGGATATTTCCACGCCCAGCCGACTACCAGTCGGCGACACAGCAGGTTACCAACCTGCGCTACGCCTGCCAACATGGGTGCCGGTTCCATTGCACCCATTAATCCCGCAAGCGCACTTCGGTCGCCGTCGGAAAGTCGGCCGGCACGGGGATCGTCACCTTGCTGGTTGCCGCCCATTCCGTTCCGCGCAGCAACGTCGTGATGAAGCCCACGCACTTCTGCGAGGTGAGGTCCGCGCCGTTGTTATGACCGAGCGCCGTGTGAAAAACGCGGCCCTGGCCAAAGGCGATGGCGAACAAAAGCGGCTCGTGTTTGCCGGTGCCGTTGGTCTTCGGGTCCGACCACGCGGTGGCGAGCACGGTCACGTTCTTCGCCGGACCGCGCAGCCGGTCGTAAAGCTCGTCCTTCGAGTGCATCCACTCCGTCGGCAGGCCGGCCATGATCGGATGCGCCGGCTCGCGCGTGATCATTTTGAAGGCGTGCTGCGAGCCGTGGCTCCCTCCCGGTCCAGGCGACATGTCCCGCACGATCTTCCCCTCCCAATACAGCCAGGGCCCGGACTTCTCGCTGCGCCCTTCCCAACCGCCGACGCCGATCATTTCATTGTACTCGACCCAGTTGGGAAAAGAGTTGTCCGCCGCGTGGACGGCCACGAAGCCACCGCCGTTGCGCACAAACGCGACGAATGCCGCCTGCGTCTCCGGCGACCACAGCTCACCGTTGTAATTCGAAAGCACGGCCGCAAAGCCGTCGAACTTCGGCTGGAATGACTTCATGTCGCCACCCTTGCCCGGCGAGGTGGCGACCTCGACCGTGAAGCGGCCGGAAGCTTCGAGCACCTTTTTCAAGTGTGGCGTGGACGCGCGCCAGTCGTGGTTGTTCTGGCCGTCGATGATGAGGATTTTGAGACGTTCCGCAGCCATGGTCGCGGGAGTAATCGCCAGCAGCGTGGCGAGAAAAAGCAGTGAAAATTTCATGCGCCGAACCTGCCCTACCAGCCCGCCACTTGCCAGCCGGAACTGTCGCGGCCCCCGGGTGACTGCCGGGCTTGCGGCGGTGTGCGTCGGACGCTTTGGAGCCCGACCGCATCAATTTCCGACAGCCCGGCACGGGGCGTCGCTTCCGGCTCCCGGGAAATAGGCTTGTCGGGTGAACCGCGCGGGTTAGATTCGCGCTCGTACACTCCGAACGCGTCATCCGCAACACACTCACCCGCCCACGCTTCCATGAACTCTCCGCTCCATCGCTGGTTGGTCGGCCTCCCGCTCGGATTGCTCGTTGCCCTCGGGACCGGTTGCTCCACCACCACGCTCACGTCCGGCAAACCCGTCGGCGGCGGTGCTTCGCTCGTCGTGGTGCCGTTCGAGAACCTGAGCAACCAGCGCCACGCCGGCCTCATCCTCACGGACCTGGCGACCACCATCCTGCACCTCTCCCCCGCGTTTGAGGTGCGGGAAGTCAGCCCGGCTGCGGCTGAGGAATCGATGCGCCTGCGCCGGCTGGAGACCGATCCGTGGGAACGTCAGGTCGGCGTGAACACCGCCGCCGCGATTGAAGTCGGGGCCGTGCTGGAAGCGACTTATGTGCTGGCCGGGTCCGTGGCTGAGTATGGGTTTGTCGATGGATTCGGCGAAACGGCCAACGTCGGGATCACACTCCGCCTGGTTCGCGTTGAGGATGGCCAGGTCGCCTGGGCGGGTTCGCTGAGTCGCAAAGCCGCGACCGCCGCGTTCAATGAGGAGAGCGTTCATCGACTCGCGCACCGCGTGCTGGTGGAACTGCTCGGCCGCCTGGAACGCGAACTGGCCGTTGAGTAAGCCGGCCTTCAACTCCGCAATGGGCGGTTCCTCCAACAACTTCCCCCGCCCGCCCGCCCGGGCCGCGCGATCAATTCGGATCACGCTCCGGGCCGCCCTGCTCCTCGCCTGCTGGGACGCCGCCTTGCCACGCGCAGATGCACAGCCCGCCACCGACTGGCAGGCCACGGTGCAGACGGCGCTCGACCAGCGCGATTTCGACACTGCTTCCCGACAACTGGACGCAGTGCTCAAGGTCGAACCTGACCATCATGACGCCCGCCGTTTTCGGGCTGAATGGCTGGCCCGCCGTGGAGAGGTCACCAACGCGCTGGCTCAGATTGCAGTACTTATCTCCGAGCAGCCGACGGATCGCCGAGCAACGCTGCTCCAAGCGCAATGGTTGAATCAACTGGGCCGGTCTTCCAACGCCCTGGCCACCTACGACCGCTGGCTGGAGCGTGCGCCTGGCGACATCGACATGCGCATGGTCCGGGCGCTGGTCCGGCGGCAAAAGGGTGAACTGTCCCCGGTGCTCGTTGAGTTGGAGCACGCCGTCGCAACCGAGCCCGACAACACGTTCGCCCGCCACTCGTTGATTCAAACCCTCCTCGCCGCCGGCCGTGCCCACGAAGCCTGGCGTCAGGCGGACGAGTTGGACAAAACCACCCAGGAGCAGGATGCCGAACTGGGTCTGCTCAAGGCCGGCATGCTGGCCCGGTTGGACGCATTCGCGCTGGCGGAGGAACTGGCCTCGCGACCGCCGGCCGATCCGGACCAAGCCCGCCGCCAAGTTGCTTTCCGGGCCATGCTCTGGATTCGCCAGGGCCAGCAGCAAAGAGGACTCGAACTGCTCGCGCCTTACGCGGACTTGAGGTCAGATAACTACGATGGGCTGCTCACGGTCGCGAATACCTACGCGGCCGCGGACCGGTTGAACGTCGCCCGCGCTTACTTCCAGCGCGCCGCAACCGTTACGCCGCAACGCCCGGAAGCGCACCTGGGCCTCGCGCGTCTGGCCAGCCGGGAAGGCCGGCTCACGGACAGCCTGGCGCGGTATCAAGCCCTGCTGGAGGAGAACCCCGAGGCGATCGAGGCAACCCTGGGCGTTTTACGGATTGCAAGGTCGCTCGGTGATTTTCCGGCGATGCGCCCGGCGCTCGATCAGGCCCGGCAGCACGCGCCCTATTTACGGGAGCTTTACCGGGAGGAACTGCTACTCGCGCTCGAGACCGGGAACCTCCCCGCGTTCGGCAACGTACTCGGACGCTATGAGGCGATGCACCCCGACGATCCGGTCGCCCGGCTCTGGCGGCTGCGGTGGCACGCAATGGAAACGCGCAGGTTGAATTTCGAGGACACAGAGAAGCTGCTGGATCCGTTTGCACCGGAGGTTTCCAGCGATGCCTTGTGGCTGCTCGCAACCACGCCCATTTTTGACCAGGTGAAAACGCTGGACGTCTGGCAGGCCGATGAAACGCTGCCCGCCCGCCCGGAATTGTTTCGCGTGCTGGCCCGGCAGATGGCTTTGCGGCTGAGACCAAGAAACGCGGAACTGCTGGTGAACCGCGCACGCGGCCTGGCGGGCGCAATCGGGAAACCTTCAGCAGAGGATCAAATCCCCGTGCAACTCGCGGCCGGTTGGTGGGCGTACGTGGCGACGCCTTTCGCCTGGGCCGGCAAGCTGACGACGGACTTCGATCCGCAGGCCATTCACATCTGGCTGGCCGACGAAACCCAGCGGCGGCTGCGCACCATGGCGGCGGAGACTGAAAGTCCGGTGTACGAAGAATGGGTGCTGCGTCGGGCGGTGTGGTTTCAGGCCTGGCGGGACAACTGGCACAGTCCGGAAGCCGCCAATTCGCTGTACGAGTACCTCGGCGCGATGATCCCGGGGGCATTTGAAAACCTCACACCGGCGGACCTCGAAAAAGCCTGGCGCGAGAGTGAACGCTGGCTGCCTCCCAGCGAAGCTGACTTCAACCTGCGTATCACCCAGGCCCGTTGGCGGCAGGCAAGATTTGATCTCGGCGGGGCGTCGTCACTCTACCGGCAGTTGGCGCACGAGTATCCGGAAGCCAGCGAACCGCGCGAAGGTCAGTCCGTCGTGCTCCGCGCGCTGGGCCGCAGCCCGGAGGCACTCTTGGTCCTTCGTGACTTGTCCACCCGCCCCGACCTGAGTGCGGCCACACACCTCGAAGCCGCTGACATGTTCACCCGCCTCGGAGAGTTTGAAGCGGCCGCCCGACAACTCCGCCTCGCCGTGGAAGCCGGTTATGACGAACCTTTGCTCTACTTGCGGCAGGCGGAACTCGCCCTTGCCCGCGGCCTGCAGCACCAAGCCGGGGAAAGGTTGGCAGCTGGTATGGCCACTCATCCAGACGCTCCCATCCTGCTGACCCGGCGGGCGGAACAACTGCTCGAATCACGCAACTCGCCCGGACTCGCCGAACTGCTTCGCCAGCATTCGCGCGCGGTCTGGCTTACCCCCGACCTGCTTGCCGCCGCCCGGCCGCACCTGACACGAGATGAAATCGAGGCGCTCACCAATTCCCCCTACTGGTGGTTTCAGTGGCACTGGCTGCCCTGGCAACGGCTTGATTCACAATCCCTCAAGGAGTTGCGCTCGGCCTCGCGAACCGCCAGCGCCCGGGGGCAGCCGAGGCACGCGCTAGACGTGCTTCGCCCCGCCGCCGCGGCGCGCCTTCCCGTGGCCGACCTCTGGCTCGCTTTGGGCCGGCTCTCTGACTTGAACGGCGGAGGGGAGGAAGCCGAACAGGCGTATCGCATCGCCCACGCGCTCGGACTGGGGCGGCCGGACGCGGAGATCGCGCTGCTGACCCGCCGCGCTCGATGGTCGGAACCGGGAACGGCGGTCCGCGAACTCGCCGGACGCACGACGGCCAACCCTGATGACTTGGGCGTGCGCGAGGCGCTGGTCATCGCCTTGATTCGTGCGGGTGAATTGACCGCCGCCGAACGTACGCTGGCACCATTGATTGAAAGCGATCCAAATAGTCCCGCCGTGCGCGATCTGGCGGCTCAGTTGAAAGGCGCGCAAGTAGGCGTACAACAGGCGCGTTCACTTTATGCCTCGATCTTGCGCGGCAACCCCGCCGATACCGATCGGCGCGCGGCGCTGCGGGCCTGGCAACCGGCGAATGAATGGGGTCTCACCAGCCGCCTTGAGTTCAGTGATCTCCGCAGCACGACGGCAGATCCCGATCCGTCGGACTGGCGGGAAGTCTTCGTTGGTGGCTTCTGGCGGCAGCCGACGCGCCAGAACGGGGCGCTCGAATACCGCCGGTTTGAGCGCGCTGACGAGCAAGCCTCCCAACTGCGACTCGATTACAACGTCGGACTCGATCAGGACTGGATTCTCCGTAGCCACGTAGCGCCCGGGGTCGAGGGCGACCTCCTGCCACGACTCAAGCTCGGCGGCGGGGCCAGCTATCGCGTGGTGGATTCCTTCTTCGCGACCATTGACTTGGAGTGGCTGACGTTTTCCGACCTCAACGTTTATCGATTCGCGCCGGGCTTGAACTGGCGCTGGCATCGGCGCTCCACCCTCGACACGCGGGTTTACTTCAACCGCAACGTGCTCAACTCTGGCACCGGCGACTGGACTGCGACCTGGGTGCTGAATGCAAACTGGGAACTGACCCAAAACAGTGCCGCACGATTAAGCTTCGCGGTCGGAGATGAACGTGTCGCCAACCCAATCCGCGACCTGATTGGCAACGACAACTTCACCAGCGTTGGTGTGAGTCTGAACTGGGGCGTCGGAGACCGCTGGACGTTGATTCCCGGCTGGCGCCACGAACGTCACGAAAATTTTTATCTGAATGCCTTCAGCCTGGGTGCGACTTTCAAATATTAGCCCTCCCACCTGATCCCATACTTCTCTACTGCCACTCAACTACTTGATGCAAGGCAGGTTCTGCTCAAACCAACGGGAAGATCGACACCCCTGATGCCAGGCACCCAATATAGCCATCAAGCGTGTCGCCATCCCGTACGCGGGCTCGGCTGCGCGCTGGCTTTCGTGCTTTACCCGCATCCATTCCGGCGGGCAATCTGCGTCCGGCATGCCTGAACAGCACGTGCTCCTCAACCCGACTGCGCTCCAAAAATGTCTGCTGCGCATCGCCCACGAGATTTCTGAACACAACGAGGCCAGCCGCGAAGTGGTCGTGGTGGGAATTCAAAAGGGCGGGGTCCACCTGGCCGCCCGCCTGGCCGGCTTGTTGAAGGACATCTGGCAGCACGAGGTGCCCCAGGGAACCCTCGATACCAGCATGCACCGGGATGATCTCGACCGGCAACCCGCCCCCAAGATCATGCCCACCAATCTGCCCTTTGACCTCGCCGGCCGCACGGTCGTGCTCGTGGACGACGTGCTCTTCAGCGGCCGCACGGTCCGCGCGGCCATGGACGCGCTCAACGATTTCGGCCGGCCGCGCCGCGTCCAACTTGCCGTGCTGGTGGACCGGGGGCACCGGGAGTTGCCGATCAAGGCGGACTTCGTCGGCAAGAACGCCCCCACATCCCTGGACGAACACATCGACGTGCAGTTGAAAGAGACGGGCGGCAACGATGTTGTCTATCTACGAAATAAATGACCTGGCAACGCAAACACCTGCTCGACATCGAGTCGCTCTCCCCGGAGGAAATTCTCACGATCCTCGACACCGCCCGCGCGTTCAAGGCCGTCGGTGAACGTGCGATCAAAAAGGTCCCCGCCCTGCGCGGCAAGACGGTCATCAATCTCTTCATCGAGCCGTCCACCCGCACGCGCGTCAGCTTTGAACTGGCCGCCCTGCGGCTGACCGCCGATGTGATCAACTTCGCCACCGAAGCCTCCAGCTTCCGCAAGGGCGAAACGCTCAAGGACACCGCCAGGAATCTCGAAGCGCTCAACGCCGACATCATCATCATCCGCCACAGCGCCGCCGGCGCGCCGCATTTTCTTTCGCGCGTTTTGAACTCCTGCGTGGTCAATGCCGGTGATGGCGCCCACGAGCACCCGACCCAGGCCCTGCTCGATGTGTTTACCATTCGCGAGCGGAAGGGTGATCTCAAGGACCTGAAGGTGACCATCCTCGGCGACATTCTTTACAGCCGGGTCGCGCGCTCGAACATCTGGGCGCTGCTCAAGCTCGGCGCAAGCGTGACGCTCTGTGGTCCACCGACCTTGGTGCCTCCCTTGTTCAAGGAACTCGGCTGTCGCGTCACCCACGATGTCGAGGAGGCCATTCGCGATGCGGACATCATCAACCTGCTCCGCATCCAGCACGAGCGGCAGCGCCAGACGATGTTTCCGAGCACCGGCGAGTACGCATCGCTCTTCGGCCTGAACAAGAGCCGTTTCAAGCGCCTCAAGCCGGACGCGCTCATCATGCACCCGGGCCCGATCAACCGGGGCGTCGAGATCGACAGCGATGTCGCCGACTGCGAGCGTTCGGTCATTCTGGAGCAGGTCACCAACGGCCTCGCCGTGCGCATGGCCGT
>CAYXDZ010000125.1:0-8634 GCA_964463815.1 uncultured Verrucomicrobiota bacterium
GTCCGCCCAACGCCGCCCGCGCGGCGGTGTAGGGGGAACTTTTTTGAAACCTTAGAGCATATTAAATGCAATTGTAACCATAATGACTGGGGAGTGGCAGACTTGGGGGCGTGAAGAAAAACCTTTCCTTGGATTTGCGCCAACGGATTCTGGTCGCCTACGACGCCGCCTACAACGCACGCGTGAAGCGGTGGCCCGGCGTTTCCGCGTTTCGTTGGGCATGGTCAAGAAACTCCTTCAACAGCGCCGCCGCCTGGGCGATCTCCGTCCGCAACACCATCGCTCCGGCAGCAAGCCCCGCATGGTCGCCCGCCATGAACAGCAGTTGCGGCCGTTGCTGGGCAAAAAGCCCGAGCTGACACTTAAGGAACTGCGCGCGGCCACCCGGCTGGACTGCACGCTGCCCGCGATCCATTACGTGTTGGTCCGGCTGCGGCTGACCTATAAAAAAAGACGCTCCGGGCTGGCGAACAAGACCGTCCCGACATCCGTCGGGCACGGCGGGCCTGGCGGCGGCGGCAAGCCAGCCTGATACGGCGCGGCTGGTCTTCCTCGACGAGTCGGGAGCGAAAACCAATATGACCCGGCGTTGTGGCCGGGCCTAACGCGGCCAGCGGGTCCACGCCAGTGCACCCGCAGGCCACTGGCACCCCCCACGATGCTGTCTTCCATTCGGTTGGATGGCGTCACCGCTTGCATGACGATTGAGGGGGCCAGGGATACGGAAGTTTTCCAGAGCTACGTGCGGGAAGTGCTCTGTCCGACCCTATGCCCTGGGGACGTGGTCGTGATGGACAACCTTTCGCGCCCCACAAACATGCCGCCACCTTGCTGTTGATTGAACAGGCCGGGGTGGCGGTCCGGTTCCGGCCGGCCTATTCTCCGGACTTGAACCCGATTGAGAAGATGTGGAGCAAGGTGAAGCAGTTCCTGCGGAGCGCGGAGGCGCGAACCCGGGAGGAACTCCAAGGGGCCATCGCGGCCGCGCTGGCCAGCATCACCGCCCAAGACGCCATCAACTGGTTCGCTTCGTGTGGCTATAGTTTTATTTAACCCGCACTAGCACGCCGCTTTCTGTTCCGTCGCATCCATCAACGCCACGGCGTGAAGCTGCCTCCCGCTGCGCCGCGACAAACATCCGAGCAGGTGTTGGCTGACGTGCCGCAACCCTTGCACGCCAAGTTCGGCGCTGAACTCAGGGAGCATCCGTGTGGTGGGACAGTGATACCGCAGCCGTGCGCACCATCGCCACACGGGTTGATCGGGCAACTTTGATCGGTGAAGTCATCGGGCGAGTTGGGGTCATGCAAGAACACTAACTGAAGCCCGCGCCGCCGACACCCCACTCGTATCGGCCTAGCCCGTCCTGTCAGCCATCTGCAAATGCTCTTGGAGCATCCTCGGTTAGCGTTTCCGACCGATCAAATACTTCCCTGCTGCCACTCAACTACTTGATGCAAGGCAGGTTCTGCTCAAACCAACGGAAAGATCGACACCCCTGATGCCAAGCCCCAAATCAAGCCACCAAGCGTGTCGCCATTCCGTACGCGGGCTCGGCTGAAATCAAAGTCGCTAAAAAATCGATTGGAGAATTGACAAGATGACAAGCACCAATAAGCTCATTTTCGATTCGGGTAGCGGTACGTTTCTTCAGCGGGGTTCCCCACCCCCACCTCCTTGGCGTCTGCTATCCGAATCACTTTTCTTTTTTCCCCACCAATGATTGCTTGATTCCCTTGAACGAAACGCCCTGACCATATCAGCCTTGCCCGCGCTGTATGCCGCCCCTCCTCCACGAGTTTGATGCGCAGATTGATCCCGGGCGCTTGTGTGGGACGCTGTGTCCGGCTGACCAACCGGTGCTGCTCAAGAGCGGCGGAAGCATCTCCGCCTTGAGTCGTTACTCGCTGCTGGCCGCTTTTCCCATGTTGGCCTTCTCCAGCCAGGGCGCGCGCTGCGAATGGCTGGGGCCTTCGGGCAAAGTGCAATCGGTTCAGTTTGGCAATCCCTGGCAGCTATTGAACGTCCAACTGGCCCGCTACGAATTGGTGGACGAACCCGATCTGCCCTTCCCCACCGGCGGCTGTTTTGGCTTTTGGGGCTATGACCTCAAGCAATTCGTTGAACCCAAGGTCGGTCGCATCGCGCATAACGATCTGGAACTGCCCGATTGCCGGATCGGCTTCTACCCATCCTGCCTGGTCTG
Source organism: uncultured Verrucomicrobiota bacterium (assembly GCA_964463815.1). Classification (GTDB taxonomy): domain Bacteria; phylum Verrucomicrobiota; class Verrucomicrobiia; order Limisphaerales; family RI-55; genus RI-55. Next base: position 2,207 of record CAYXDZ010000125.1, read on the forward strand.
GGATCGGCAACTCAACCGCGCCTGGATTGTGGCCACGGGCCTGAGTCCGGACGGCGCGCGCAGCACGGCCGTCGCCCAAAACCAGGTGGCCCGGTGGTTGGCGCAGATTGAGGCCGCCAGCCGGGACTCATCCGTGGAGTCAACCACCACAACTGCGAGCGCCAGCCCGGATCCGGCAAAGAGCAGCGTGACTCGCGAGGATTTTCTGCGGGCCGTCGATCAGGCGCTGGAATACATCCGGTTGGGACATATTTATCAGGTGAATCTGGCCCAACGCTGGTCCCGCGCTTTCGCGGGCAACGCCTGGCAGCTTTTTAAAAAGCTCTCCGCCATCGCCCCCGCGCCGTTCTCCGCCTATCAAGCCTGGGAGGACACCGCGATCATCAGCTCTTCGCCAGAGCAGTTTCTGCGCATGAGCGACCGCGAGATCACCACGCGTCCCATCAAAGGCACCCGGCCGCGCTCGCCCAATCCGGATGAGGATGCGCGTCTCTCTTACGAACTTCAGAGCAGTGCCAAGGAGCGGGCGGAACTCGTCATGATCACGGACTTGCTGCGAAATGATCTCGGGCGGGTTTGCGATTACGGCACCGTTCAGGTCCCCGAACTTCTGCGGTTGGAACGTTATTCGCACGTGCAACACCTGGTTTCCACTGTTGGCGGGCGACTCCGCGCCGGCCACTCACACTTGGATGCCCTCGCGGCTTGTTTTCCCGGCGGGAGCATCACCGGGGCACCCAAAATCCGCGCCATGCAGATCATCGACGAACTGGAACCAGTCTCGCGTGGACCTTACACGGGATCGCTCGGCTACCTCGGCTTCAACCGCGAGAGCCAGTTGAATATTCTCATCCGCACCGCTTTGGTCACCCGGGGATCGGTTCATTATCACGCCGGTGCCGGCATCGTGGCCGATTCCTCACCCGAGGCGGAGTTCGATGAAACCCTGGTCAAGGCGCGGGCCTTCTTTCAGGCACTGGAACCCGCCTCCAACCAGAACCGCGCACACACCGGTGCCAGCCAACAAACCTCATGAAGCGCGCCGCCCAACCCGATGCGTTGCCGTGGGTTTGTTTCAATGGAAAAGTTGTTCCGGCCAAAACCGCACGCGTATCCGTCTTCGACCGCAGCTTTCAATTGGGCGACGGCCTGTTCGAAACCCTTCGCATCATTGATGGCTGGCCCGTGCAGTGGCGGGACCACTGGAAACGTTTCACCGGCACGGCCCGCCTGCTCGGCATCAAACTGCCCATCACGGCCCGCTCATTTCTCGCGCTGCTGCCTGAACTCTTGCGGCGCAACCGGGTAAGCTGCGCCATCCTGAGAATCCACCTTTCCCGCGGAGTCGGACCTCGTGGTTATTCTCCGGCGCTGGCCAGGAACCCCGTGTGGCTCGCGAGCTTGCATCCCGCGCCCGTGGTTATCCCCGGCCAACCGCAACCGGTGCGCGTGGGTCTCAGTCCCCTCCGATGGGGCGGCACCATGCTTGAAGGATGCAAGACCGCCAGCCGGGCGTTGCAGGTGCTGGCCAGACACGCGGCGGACCTCCAGGGTTGCGACGATGTGGTATTCCTCGACCATCAGGACAACGTCCTCGAGGCTACCAGCAGCAATTTTTTCTGGCTGCGCGGTCGGGAGCTCATCACCCCGCCGCTCAGTTCCGGAATCCTGCCCGGGACCAGCCGCCAGACCATCCTGAAGATTGCGCCAGCACTGGGGCTCCGGGTTCGCGAGCAACCCTCACTGCTGCGAAAAGTTATGCGAAGTCATGGCGCGTTTCTGAGTGTCTGCACGCGGGGTATCAGCGAAGTGGTCGAGCTTGCCGGAGATCGTCTGCCGCAAAGCGAGCTGGTTCCCCGGTTGCATGCCCATCTGGAAGCGGTCTGGCAGGCGGAAGCACGGCGGCACCGGGGTCGGCTTGGTGGGTCACGACCACGGAAGGAAGCTCAGTGAATCCGCCAGTGCCGGAATCACTGGCCCGCCGTGAGCCCGCGCTGATCGGATCGCCCCAAAGGTTGCGCGGCAAAACCCACAGCTTCATCCACCACCCGGTGCATTTCCCGAAACCACAGCAGCGCCTGCTGGCGACGCCCCGGCCGGCGGTGACCGGTGGAGCGGCGCACGGGTTGGGGCTCCGCTTTCAAGGTGAGTTCCAACTGGCTGACAAGTTGTTGTTCCATCTTCATACCGCGACAGATTAACGGGAGGGGTCGGACAAATACGGGGAGAGGGGGCAGAAAAATGCCGAAGCCCAAAGATCGCGCCTTCGAAGCTAGGCAAGCTTCCCCGGCAAGCCGTCACCGTTCGAATAATACTGCTTTTGCTCGCCACCACCCTTTCGCTAATCTCTCTGGCAACCGTCCTAAGCAATCAATTTGAGCATGAACTCCCCCATCAAATTCGGCACGTCCGGCTGGCGCGGCATCATCGCCCGCGAATTCACCTTCGACAATGTGCGCCTCGCCACGCAGGCCATCGCGGATTACTGGAACGCGGAATTACGGATGCCAGGCTCGCCGATCCACGGCCGCAAGCCGGTCGTCATCCTCGGCCACGACACCCGCTTCCTCGGCCAGGAATTCTGCCTCGCCGCGGCCGAGGTGCTCGCCGCCAACGGCCTCACGCCCCTGCTCTGCGAACGCGACGCGCCCACGCCCGTCATCGCCCACACCATTCGCGTGAAGAAGGCGATCGGCGGCATCAACATGACGGCCAGCCACAACCCGGCCGAGTATCAGGGATTAAAATTCTCGCCGTCGAACGGTGCCGCCGCTCCGCCCGAGATCACCAAACAGGTCGAGGCAAACGTCGCCAAGCGCCTGGCGGAAGGTTGGAGTTTCAAGTCGTCGGTGGTCGGAACGTTCAAGTGCAAGACCATCGACCCGCGGCCCGACTACGTGAAGCAACTCAAGAATTTGATCGACTTCGCCGCCATCAAAAAGGCGAAGCTCAAAATCGGCATCCAGCTCATGTACGGCACCGGACGCGGCTACCTCGACACCTTGCTCGAGGAAGCCGGCGCGAAAGTTACCCGCTTCAATGAGGAGCCGAACCCGCTCTTTGGCGGCCATCATCCGGAGCCCAATGCCGAGGGCATGGCGGACGTCGCAAAGTTGATTAAGAGCGGCAAAGCCCAACTCGGCCTCGGGCTCGACGGCGATGCCGACCGCTTCGGCATTGTGGACAAGGACGGCACCTGGCTCACGCCCAACCAGATTCTCGCGCTCGCCTTGTATCACTTGAAGAAGAACCGCGACTGGAGCGGCGCCGTCGTCCGCACGGTGCCGACGAGTCATCAGGTGGATGCCGTGGCGGAGTTGCTCGGCGTGAAACTGCACGAGACACCCGTCGGCTTCAAATACATCGGCGCGGTGATGGAGAGCGAACCGGTCATTGTCGGTGGCGAAGAATCCGGCGGCCTGAGCGTGAAAGGTCACGTGCCCGAAAAGGACGGCATCCTCGCGTGCCTGCTCATGGCCGAATTGGTCGCCTACGAGCGCAAGCCGCTCGGGAAGATTCTCAAAGAACTCGAGAAGCAGACCGGAGAATTCCACACCACGCGCATCAACGTCTCGATTCCACCGGACAAGAAAGAGGCGCTGCTCCAGAAACTCGCCGGCGGCTTGGACAAAGTGGGCAAGGCGAAGGTCGAGCAGTTCATCACGACGGACGGCTTCAAGTTCCTGCTGCCGAACCGGGAGTGGGTGGCCTTCCGCGCCAGCGGCACCGAGCCGTTGATCCGTTGCTACATTGAGGCGAAGTCGGCGAAGCAGATGAAGGCGCTGGAGAAAGCCTGCCGGGCGATCCTGGCGGGGTGAGCAGACCACCGGCGAAACGCACCTGACTTCATACCAGTCTGTGTGCGTCTGCTCCCGCTGACGTCTGCATCTGCCTCTACTTCACCGCAACCGCGATGCCTGTTTGGCGATTCTCCGCCCCCAACTGGCCGCAGCCGGCGGCGACGTCGATGCCCCGTCGTTGGCGAATCGTGCTGGGAATCCCGGCCGCTTGCAGCACTTGCTGAAACGCGCGGGCCGCGGTGGATTGCGTGGCGGTTCCGGCAAAGCCGTCGGTGGGATTGAGCGGGATCAGATTCACATGCGCGTCGAGACCGGTCAGCAACGCTGCCAGCCGATCGGCCTGCGCCGGTGAATCATTGGCCCCGGCAATCAGCGTCCATTCAAAGAAAATGCGCCGGCCGGTTTGCGCAAAGTAAGTGCGGCAGGCCGCCATAAGTTCCGCGAGGGGCCAGCGCCGGCCAACTGGAACCAACGCCGAACGCTCCTCGTCGGTCGCGCCGTGCAGACTGACGGCCAGGTGATACGGACGCCGCTCGGCGGCCAGCCGCAGAATGCCCGGCACGAAGCCCACGGTGCTGATGGTGATCCGGCCGGGACCGATGTTCAGACCGCCCCGGTCGCTGATAATCTCCAGCGCCGTCATAACCGCATCATAATTGTGCAACGGTTCACCCATGCCCATGAGCACCAGGTTGCGCAGCCCTTCACGACCGACCGCTCGCAGGGCCGCTTGCGCATGGTGTACCTGGGCGACGATCTCACCGGGCCGCAGATGCCGCGCGAAACCCATCTGGCCGGTCGCGCAAAAGACGCAGCCCATCGCGCAGCCGGCCTGAGTGCTGAGACAGGCGGTATGCCGACCCTTGAAACCCATCAGCACCGTCTCGACCGTTTGACCGTCGGCCAGGTGCAGGAGGAATTTACGGGTCAAGCCGTCGGCGCTCGCGATGTCCGCCGTCTCGACCGGGGCTTCGAGGAAGAAGCTTCGGCTCGTACCGAGTTGACCGGCCAGCCAACGGCGCAAGGGCGGCGGGAAACGCTCTTCCTTGGTCAGTTCGTGGCGCAAATCGCGATGCAACGCCCGCCACAGAGGCCGGGCGTGAACCGGAGCCACTCCGGACGCAACCAACTCCCGCTCCAACTCCTCAAAAGTGAGGTCAAGGAGCGAGCGGGGCGCGTTGAGAATTGGAGGCACGGCCTTCATGTCGCGCCGAGTGTGCCCACTGCGGCCCGAGCTGCAAAATCGAAATCCGCAGCCATGCCCCACTTCGCAGCCCGGCCATTGCTGTTAAACGTCAGGCGCGTTGCGGTAACGGTGCGGAAATACGAGACGAAACGTCGTGCCCGCTTCGGCCGAACTGGCTATCTCCAGACTCGCATCAAGCAATTCGCAGAGTCGCTTCACGATTGAAAGCCCGATCCCTTCGCCAGGCTGGTCATGGGGGGCTTTGGTTCGGAAGGTTGTGTCCCCGGGTGGGGCCAGCACCTGCGAGGTTTCGCCCTGGATGGCGGCGGACTTCTCATCGGATTCCTTCGCGCTCGCAGTGGCTTCCTGCAAGCCGGCCTTGAAGGACGGACCTGAGTTAGACGACATGCCCGGGCCGGTGTCTTTAACCATTAACCACCAATTTTCCTTCTCCTCGCCCCAGCTCACCACGACGCCGCCGCCATCGGTATATTTGAGCGCATTCACAAGTAAGTTTTTTGCGATTCGTCTGACCTTGTCGGCATCGCCCTCGACGGCCAGACGCAACGGTCCTTCCGTTTTCAGAAACAATTTGCGCTCGCAGGCAAACGGCTGGCGGCCCTCGCACAACTTCACGATCAACTCACCGGCGTCGAAGGCGGCACTTTTCCGCTCTTCCTGACCGGCCTCCAGCCGCGCGAGTTCCATCAGTTCGCCCAGCATCCCGCTCAACCCGGACACCGCCCGTTGCAGGAACAGCGCGGATTCCACCCGTTCGGTTTCGGCCATGTCAGACTTGCCGACCCTGGTTGCTGCCAGGCTGACACCAAAGACGTCGCTGTTGAGATCGTGGACCGCCTGGTGGATCAACGTGGCACGGCGCTGCTCCAGTTCGTTGACGGTGCCGAGAGCCTTCATCAGTTCGCCCACGCGCCCCGCGGCTTCCGCCTGTTGCATGCGCTGATACTGGGCGGCGCTTTCGCTGATCGTGTCATTGATCAGGTGGAGCAACTGGCGATGCGCTTCCAGCAGCGTCTTGTGCTCCAGTTCCGGATGCGCCGCGACGATCCGGCCGAGTTCCTCAAACATACAGAGCTGGAGATGGCCGCATTCCCCGATGAGTTCCTTCAACCGATAGCCCTGCTGCCAGCGATGCAAACCGTGCTTCATCCCTTCCTCCTTCTTGTCCGCATCGGCCGTCCGGGCATCCGCCCCGCCGGGAGAGGAGCGCAGCTTGAATTCGTAAGCGTCGAGAATCGCCGGAATGTGATCGAAGAACTGCCCGAGTGTGAGCGCCCGCCCGGTCAATTGTTCAGGATCGGCGCGATCCATCTTGCGCCAGGCCAGCAGCATTGCCTCCCGACGCGCGGCGAGAAGATCACTCAAGGCGGCCAACTGCTCGCTCGTCGTCAGCGCCATAATGGGATAAAGGAAGGGGTCAA
>CAYXDZ010000126.1:0-7056 GCA_964463815.1 uncultured Verrucomicrobiota bacterium
TAGGTCGGCGGCAAGCTGGTGTAGGCGGCCTTGATCCAGGTGACGGAGATCGGGCCGGACTGAATGGCATACACCTTCCGCGCATTGACGCTCCAGTAGTAACCCGCATTGGTGTGACCACTCGACGAGTAGGGCTCAGGCAGCCAGTAGGCCTCCGGCGCCATGTCAGTCAGAATGATTCCGTTGGCATCCGTGACCGGCACCGGGATTTCCGATCCGAAACCAAAGGAGACTTGCCGGCTCAGATAGGGCGCGCCGATTTGCGCCTGGCGCATGGCCAGTACAACCGTGGAGTTGGACATTGCCACGGGCAGCCCCATCGCCTGGGCCAGGATTCCGTCGAACGGACTGGTGCCGTTGCGCAGGGCGACCGAGTTGCTGGCCGACAGCCACGCGGCCCGGGTCAATCCGGGAGTGGCCCCAAAGGAAACGAATCCCTGAAACTGATTGGCGGTGGGCAACAGCGCCGAGCCCGACTCATTGATGGTGGTCATCCGGCCGTCGGAACCGGGTGGAAAATTGGGCACACTGGAAATGGGCACACCGCTTTGCGATTGCAAGTTGAGCGGGATTTCCGACTGGCGAAACTCGAGCGGCACCGCAACGGGCTGGGCCAGCACTTCCGCCAGTGAGCCCAGGAGGACAGCGGTCGAGAAGAGGAGGCGAAGATGCCGGCACATAGACTTCGTTCGTTGGGGTTAATGCTCAGCGCACGCGCATGATGTAGGCCAGGGCGTACCAGGGTGGGCGGTTCTCATGGGCCTGATTGCCGCCGCTCGGGTTGGTAGTCATCAGCCGCCAGTAGATCCGGTTGTTGTCCGAATCGGTGGAGGCAGATCCGGTAATTCTAAGACCGAAGTAATCGTCAACACCGCCGCTCCCAAGTAACTGGTAAAAACCACCACTAAAAACACCGGCCGCCCCCTCAGTGAAATATCCGTCTTTATAACTATGCGCGTGACTCGGCATTTGGGCCTCGTTCAATGCCACAACGGCGGCACCGCCGGTGTTGGAGACAGGGTAGCTGGCGCCGGCCCCGACGACGAATCGGTCGAGAAGGTTCGGTGTGAGCCTGCCGTTTAGAGTTTGTCCGTTGCACAAAGCCCAGCCGGCCGGGATATCAGCAATGCTCCCGGACCAAAGGATGATGCCGCCGACTGGGACCGCGCCGTCGCCGAAAAAGCCCCCATTGGACACCGTTTGATTCCCTTCCAGAGTGTTGCCGCCGCTCCGCAGCGCGACATTGGGGCTCAACCGTGAGTCCGGGACCGTACCCGTCGCGATTGCTGATCCATTCAGTTCGGTCAGATTCGCTCCGTTTCCGGAAAGGGTATCTGCTATGAGGCTTCCGTTTACCGCCAACTCCGAACCAGCCGCGCTCACGATGGCGACGTTGGCATCATTGACGATTGCACTGGCATTGACCGCCTTGCGCGCCAGAAATGAGTACGGTGATGTCAGCAGCCGGAGGCGTGGCTGGATGTCCGCGTCCGCGCCCCCAGGCCCGATCCCCTTGACCGTCATTCCCACCCAGCGATCGGACGCGGTGCTGATGGCGAACAGGGTGCTGAGTCCCGGCCGCGGCTCGCCAATGTCGCTGCCTTCACCCAGCATGACGCTGAAATAGCCCTTGTCCACCACCACGGTCTGTTGTTCGGCCCAGAGAGCGTTGCCGTCGGAAGCGGCATCCCAGATGCGGAAGACCACGTCGTAATTCTTCGGCGCGTCGATGCCCAACGTCATGCCGTTGCCGTCCACCAGAAAGCCCTGATACGTCATCAGATCAGGTGGATTGGCCGTGGTCTGCGCGGGGGCGTTTCGCACGCTCATGAAAAGCGCGACCGCAAGGGTCAGCACGACCAGCGAGGTGTTCAGACTGGGAGTATTTCGAGTCGTCATGGTCTGGATGGTGTTGGGTAAGTGAGGCAAATTCATGTTCTTCAGGGGGCGGTCGTGATTTGGGCGATGTCGCTGACGCGGTTGAGGGTGAAACTGCCGCGCACTTCAAAACGGCGGGTGTCGTTTGTTCCACCGGCGCGGGCCAGACCTTTCACCGTGATGATCTCGCTGTAATCGCCGTCGATGGTCAGGTTCGCGGAGACCAGGCTGCTGAAGTCATTCGCCGGGGGCGTCACATTCAACGTGATCTCCCGTTGCACGCCGTAGGATTCAGAGCCTTGCGGAAGCAGCGTCTTGAACGTGGCATTGAGATTGTCGTGGTCGGGATGATAGGCATGGATGAAAGGACTGGAGGCGCGATCATCGTAGCCAAGCGTCACCGTCGTGGTCAGATTGGTCTGGGCGCCAAACCTGCCGCTGAATGACCAGGCGGGGTTTTGCGCGCTCCAAGGCAGGTGCACCGCGCTCAAGCGCCGCGCGCCCTTGAGAAACTGTGGCGACAAGGCGGATTCCTTCAGGGAAAGGATGGTGTTGGTGCTGGCGTCGAAACCCACAAAGATCCGTTGCAATAGGGCGGCATTTCCGGAACTGGGGTTATGCACGATCAAGCGCAGTGGATAGGGGCGTGCCACGCCGCCCACCGACGTGTCGGTGGAAGTGACAATGTAGCTCCCGTTGGTCGCGACGATCGGACGGTCGTCTGCATCCCGGCTGTAGGACTTCAGGGATTGCGCCACCTCGCCCACGACGGCCGTGCCGACCCAGAGCCCGGCGCTGGAACCCGCCGAGGCCGAAGCCCCGATGTCAACCTGCGAGAAGCCGAGGCCGTCGGTGAACCGCAAAACCCCGGCCAGCAACGCGCCGGGATTGCTCGTGATTGCGGAACGATTCAGGCCAATGACCACCTCGATCTCCGAACCGGGAGTGTTAGCGGGAGCGAGCGTCCAGGATCGCACGGCGCCGACGGGAAGGCTCGTGTAGCCATGGACGAGATTGGTCACGTTGAAATCGCTCCGCACGATCAACGGAGGCAGTCCGGCAATGCTCGCTTGTCCAACCGGCGCGGCCTCCGAGGTGAGCAGCGACAGATTCACCATCAGCGCATTGGTGGTCAGATTGCGCAAACGCACCGGAGCCGCGCTGGTGCTGTCGCCGAACTCAAGGCCACGACCATTCACAACGACTTCAAATGGCCCGAAGTAATGGTTGAAGACCTCACCTGCCCGGATCCAAAACGCCTCCCCGCGTTTGACCGGAACGGAGCGAAAGAGAAAGGGAACCAGCTTCGCCGGATTACTCGCGGAAAGATCGCCGCCCACATACTGGTAGATTTCGGGTGTGGCGGCACTCAATTCAGGGGAGCGCGCCAGAAAGGCGTCGAACTTGGGTGGATTGACCGCCGGAGTCGAAAACCCGAGGAGGTTCAAACCCGTCACCGTCCAGTCTTGTCGAGGGAGAACCGGCCGGCCTTTCACCGCCCAGCCAAAGGTCGGAACGTCGGCGCGGACACGCACCAGATAAGCCGTGTCCCCCGTCAACCGCTGCAGCGCACTGCCCGGGCGGTCGCGCACCCAGCTGGACCATTCGCTCCCCGGGTTCGGATTGAGCGGGCTGTCCGTGAACTGCGTGGTCACCGGCGGCTGCCAACGCCAAACCTCGACGATGGGATTGGCCGGATCAGTGCCAATCAAGCCATCCAAAGTCGTGTAGTCCGTGTCCACGTGGAGAAAGACCGCATTCCACCCGCTCTTCAACTCAATCGTCTGGGTGACCCACTGGCCGCGACTCGACGTCGCCGCCGCCATGAACAGCAGCCCGGTGATAAACACCGCCAACCGTGAAATTGTGGAGGGAAGCCGTCTTTTCATTAAATCCTTTCGCGGTGCTCGCTCGCTTCGATCAAAGATGTGAGGTCCGCCAATCGGTCTTTGAGAAGAAACTCGCTGGCGCCGGCGTCCAAGGCGGCCACGCGCAGCTCGTCCTCGTGATGGTGGGTGACGATGATGACGCGCGCGGCGGGAAAGCGCTGTTTGAGCTCGCGAGTGGCGGTCAGTCCGTCCACGCCGGGCATCTCGACGTCCATCAGCACCCAGTCCGGGCGCTCGGCTTCGTAGCAAGCGAGCGCGTCCCGCCCGTCGGCGCACTCGGTCACTTCGCCGGGTGGCAGGAACGCGCGCACCATCCGTCGGAACGCCGCATGGTCATCGACGATGAGGAGTTTCCTCACCGCTGCGCCGGTTTCGTGTCCGCGAGCCATGTAGACAGGCTGAAGAAATGCCGCGCCGGTGTGAATGGAGGCACTCACACGAAACGGGTGAAGGTGTTTACTCAGGCGGCTGAGTGTTTCTACTCAGGGCCTGATTGGCATTGGCCGGACGACACGTGAGAACGCGGTTTTCAGAGGACGACGGAACGGCGCCTCGGCGTCAGCTTCGGTGGTGTTTCGATCAACCCGGGCGTTACAACCTGCCCCTGTTCTCGAACGCGAACTTCAGAAGACTGTGACTGCCTTGCAGGCCCAGCTTGGCGCTCATGTTGGTGCGGTGGTTCTCGACGGTGCGCGGGCTCAGGCCGAATTCATCGGCGATTTCCTTGCTGGTTTTGTCCGAGGCAATGAGTTTGAGGATGCGCCGCTCGGCGGAAGTCAGGCTGTCAAGACCGCCCTTGTCCCGGCCTTGTTCGCGTCCACGGGCGCTTCGCTGCACAAGCAGACCGGATATGGACGGACTGATGTAGTGTCGGCCCCCGGCGACGGCATGGATGCCATCCAGGATGTCGGCGGCCGCGCTCTCCTTGAGCACGTAACCACGGGCGCCGAGGTTCAACGCTTCGTTGAACATGTCTTCCTCGCGATACATCGTGACGAAGATGATCTCGAACGACAGCCGTTCCGTTTGACGAGCCCGCGCGATGTCGAGGCCGTTCAGGCCGGGCATGTCCATGTCGAGGATGGCGATGTCAAACTTCGACTCGCGCGCCAGCCGCAGTGCTTCCACACCGTTGCCGGCCTCATGCACGATTTTCAAGGCGGGATCGGTGCGGATGATCTGCCGCAGACCGTCCCGATACACCGGATGGTCGTCGGCGATCAGAATTCTAGTTTCCTTGTTCATGTTTGGGTGGAATGGGGATCTCAAAAATCAGGAGCGCGCCCTGTCCCGGCGTGGACACGCATTCAAACCGGCCTCCCAGAATGCGCACGCGCTCCCCGAGGCTCGTCAATCCAAATCCGCGCGACGGCTCCCGATTGCTGGTGATGCGCCGATAGTCAAACCCGCGCCCATCGTCCTCGATGCTCATCCGGACCTGGCCGTCCGTGCGTTCGATGTCGATGCGCACGGTCGCCGCATCGGAGTGTTTGAGGACGTTGTTCAAGCACTCCTGCGCGATGCGATAGAAATTGATTTCGTTCTCGGGTGGAAACACTCCGTCGATGTTCGCGATCCCGCTCTTGATGCGGACGGAGCCGGAGTCGCCCACCTTTTTCATCAGCGCCTGGATGGCCTTGGTGAGCCCCAAACGGTCGAGCTGATAGGGCCGCAGATTGTACGAAATCTCCCGCACCTCCTCGATGGTTTGCGTCACGGTCTGCGAGATCTCGTGCAACAGCGCCGAGCGCGTGTCGGCATCCGCGTTCTTCTCCGCAAGAAAGAGCTGGTTTTTGATGATGAGGAGGTTCTGGCCGAGGCTGTCGTGCAACTCGGCGGCGATGCGTTTGCGATCGGCCTCCTGCGAAACCAGCAGCTGGCGGGAGACGTTCTCCTGCACCCGGCGCCGGCGTTCGGCGATCCACCCACGCCGCAGGCGGACGGCGATTCCCGCTCCCAGCAGGCTTAACCCGGCGTAGAGCCACGCCTGTTTGTGCGGATAGCGATACCACCAGAGTCGCACGTTTTTGGATGCAAGCACGGGGGCCGGGCCGGCCAGCGCCGCGAGCAGGTTGGTCGGGCGGCTCAATTCATCCCGATAGAGTTCCAGCGGATACACCGGCGCGAGTTGATCGGCCAGTCGCAGGCGCGCGTGCTCGTGCCCGCGCGGCGACGACATGTAAAACGCCTTTGCCGGGTTCCAAGCCAGCCACTCGCCGTCGGGAAAGAGCACGCGGTTGAACAGGACTTCGCCCGTCTTCACATCCGCATGCACGATCAGTTCGTCACGTTGCGCAAATGCCAGTACGGGCTGCTTCGGATGAAACGCCAGCGGCAGGAACTGCGAGGTCACATTCGTGAACCGGCGCAACTCGCGGCCGCTCGCGAAGTCCCAGAGCGCAACGGTGCGATCCAAACTGGCCGTGGCGATCCAGCGCCCGTCGGCGCTCAGCGCCATCGATTGCACGGGACGTTGATGGGCCTGCCATTCCCGCGTGGTCGCGAGCGAGGTGGGATCGAGTACGCGCACGGATCCGTCGGCCAGACCGGCGACCAGCCAGTTTGCGTCGGGCGCGAAGGCCAGCACTTCCGTAAAGACCGCATTGGTGAGCGTGCGGACACTCTCGGCGCGATGTGCATTCCAGAGTCTCACCGTGCCGTCGATGCTGGCGCTGGCCAGCGCATCCACTCCCGGCGCGTACGCAATGGCCCGGACGCTGGCCGTGTGCCCGCGCAGCACGCGCACGGGCCGGTCGAATTCTGGCTGCCAGATTCTGATCGAGTGATCCAGGCTGGCGCTCCCCCACGGCCCGCTGGCGGACGCGAAGTAACCCTCGGTTCCACCGCACGCCACCGCGCCGATCGCGTCGAGCCGGTCGAAGAAGGGAAGGTATCCCGAGACCGCCCCGCGACTCATGTCCCATAGGCGCGTGGTGCGATCCGCGCCTCCCGAGTACAGCCAGTCGCTCTCCAGGCTGAACGCCAGCGCCTGAACCGCTCCTTCGTGTCCGCGCAAGTTGTGGCGAAAGGCGCCGCTCCGCGCGTCCCATACCCGCACGACGCCGTCGACTCCGCCCACGGCCTCGAACACTCCGTCCGCGCTGAATGCCAGGCTGGTGATCGGCGAGTCGGGCGGTCGCGCGGCGAAAATGCGATGTGTTCGACCGTTCCGCGATCCCCACAGGCACACGCTCGCGTCGCCGGAGGCCGAGGCCACCTCGGCGCCATCCGGGCTGAAGCAAACGCGAAACGTGGTGTCATCGTGCCCGCGTTGCTCGGCCACCACCGC
>CAYXDZ010000126.1:7156-8611 GCA_964463815.1 uncultured Verrucomicrobiota bacterium
GCGAATCAGGTTCGCGCGATCCGGTGACGATGTGCCGGCCGTCCGGCGTGAACAGGATGTCGGCGACGCGCCCGTTCATGGGGATGGTGCGCTCCACCGCACCGCTGGTCGTGTCCCACACACTGACCTTTCCATCGTAACTCGCCGGCACGAGCCAGCGCCCGTCCGGACTGAACGCCACGCGCCGCACCCAGTTTCCGACATGATTGGTGAAGTGCTGCAACAGCGTGCCTTCGCGATAGTCCCACAGCTTCACGCTCCCGTCCGTGCTGCATGATGCGAGGAGTCTCCCGTCGGGACTGAACTTCACGTCCATCACCCGCTCCGGATGTCCGGGCAACGTCTGCACCAGATCCCCCGAAGAGCGATCCCACAGTCGGATGCCTTCGCTCTCTCCCGATGCGGCGATGATGCGCCCATCGGGACTGTAAGCAGCCGCTAGAACCTCGACGGCCGCCCCACGCTGCAAAACAATCTCCGCAGCTGCCCCGGCCGCCGACGAAACAAGCGCGCACCAGCCACAGAAACTGACGACGCAGGCGATCGATACAGCGCTTTGGGAAGTCAGGGGCCGATCTGGGCGGGCGGTTAAACGCCAGGAATGCATGGGCAAGGGTTAACAATTTCAGTTCGCGCGAAATCGAGCGCAGTGCCGTTTATCCCGCCTATCATGCCGTGTGGTCGGCATGTTCGAATAGTCAACCTACCGAATGCGGGCTGAGCCGGGCCGGAAACAAGCTGATTCAAACGTTGCCAGATGTGCTTTCCGAAGTCGAGCCCTGCTTCAAAACGGTGAGCGGGGGTGTTCCGCATTGGTCTCGATGAGCACTCGATCTCGGATGAGATCGTAGGCCTTGTCCATGGAGGCAGACTGCCAGCGGTAACGGGTCTGGCCGCTCTTTTCATACCACGGCTTTTTGAAAAACCGCCTTCTCCGAAAAGAACGCACCAAGCCCATCACTGAGCCCACCCTCACCCCTCACCCCTCATCACGCAACATCCCCCGCTTTGAGTTTCGCAACGTCGGTTTGCGAACCGCCGAGATACCACCACAGTTCGTAGAAGTTGCGGCGCTCCGGATTCTTTTCCCGTCCGACGGTGAGCTGATGCTCTTCGTGGGTGATGCTCGCTTTTCCTTGAATCGCACTTCCGGCCAGAGACGCTTGGCGATGATCGGCCATGGAAGCCAGCTCATCGACAGGCAGAGGTTGTGGAGCTTTCGCAGATGAACCTTTGTGCTGACGGTCCCGGCCTTGAGGCAGGCGAGCAAATGCTCGGCCTGCGTTTCGATGATCACCCGGTCCCGAATCGGGTCCAGCGCCTTCTCCTTCGCGGCGCGGCGCCAGCGATCCTGAGTGGAGCCGGTCTTGGTGTCGACAAAGGCGTCGAGGGCGTTTTGCTGTCAGTTTGCGGGCAAAACCAGCCAGTAGTTTGCGGGTGAAAACCACCCACCTT